>JAUNHN010000216.1 GCA_030523915.1 Capnocytophaga sp.
CATTAAAAGCATCGTGAAAAATAAAAACAGAAAAGTCGCTAATTTCTTCATTTTTAACACTTTATATTAATATCAGGCAAAGATAGTAATTTTTTTATTTTAACAAAAGACACAATGTGTCTCAAAAGTATTTTAATCTTTAAAATCTACAATTTTTCCTCCTTTACAAACCACATTTGGCAGGAATTTCCAGAGGCAAAAGTGGTGGGACGAATGAATCTTACGCCGTGTTTTTCGGGTTTTATGCCGTTTATCCAGCCCAAATCTATTCGGCAAACGAGGGGTTGAAGCTCCGTTTTTCCTAAAAATTTCAAAATTTCGTGAAAAACACACTTATTAATGTGCAGCACATAGCCAAAATCATCATCAATAGGTCGCTGAAAGTGAAAACTCGTCCCAAAATACGCTTTTTCCCTTGTTTTTGCCACCTGAACCAAGGCTTTGAAAGGATTTTCTGCCTCATCGAGCATTTTTTCCGTGCCTTCCACCATAAAAGCATATATCGGCTCGTTGATGCTTTTTTCCGTCCAAATCATCGCATTTTTTTCTGAAAAACCAACAGCTAAAAACGCCTCATACAGCGAAACTACCAAGACCGTAAAAGAAATATTTCCCTCGTCTAATTCATTGAAAATCAAATGTTTTACTTTCGGAAAATTGTCCGAAAACTGTTTTTCAAAATGAATTTCAAAGTCTTTATAATCAGCCTGTTGCAACGCATTTTCAGCTTTTATATACGCCAAAGCTCCGTTTTTTATCCAATGAAAAACTTCCAATGGCGAGAATGAATATTGCTCATAATTTGTATTTTCCATAACATTTTTTTTTGAATTATGGTGCAAAATTATAAAGCCAAAGAGAGAAAAAAGTTGCGAAAAGGCAATTTATTATGAATTTTTAACTTACATACTTTACGAGATAGTGTCTATAATTCATTGAAACAATGCAAAAATATTTCATTATCATTTTTTATTTCTTCATTTGCAACATCTTTTAGGTATCTATCAAAGAATTTTAATTTGGTTATCCATTTTCCATATAATTTATTATCATAACCCCATAGGTGAATTAATTTATCATTACGGGGATTAAAATCAAGATATAAATGTGAGTCTTTTGTTTTTGCTATATCACAAACCCACAACCATTTATATTTCCATTCGACAAGAAATCTTCCGTCTTTCTCTCCTTTCACTAATTCTGTTGAAAATCTTCCTTTTTTCCAAGGTTCCTCTACATTGACAACCCAAATTACCCTTGAATCTGTTAATTCTTTATAAAAAGCATTTCTATTTTCTACATCTCTAATATCAATTGAACTTTTTTGAATTTCTATTACATATTTATTAGTTTTGATATCTGCTCTATGTTCCCTATTTTCTCCACATACTACTTCACAATATTCATCCATTATTCCATTTTTCCAAGCCGAATGCCATTCTGTTTCAGGTTCATATCCCCTTGGTAAAACAGGTTTATCATCGGCATATTTCCAATATTGTCTATATTTTCCTACACAAGCTACAACTTCATATTCTTCGTACCATAAGTCTTTCCCTCTTGTGCCAGATTCAACTTTTTTTGCGTGTGTTTTTACATTGTTTACATTTGCGTACTTCATATTTTGTTAAGTTTTAGTTTCTATACAATATCAAATATTTATTTTTTCAATCTACTGATAGCATATTTGCTCATTCCGAGCATTGAAGCAAGGTCTTTTTGTTTTATTTTTTTGATAAAATCAGGAAAATCAAACAATTCTTCGTAACGGTCTTTTGCCGATAAGGTCTGAAACGATTGTATTACTTTTATCAAGTTTAAAATCGTCTCTTCTTGATTGAAAAACAAATACTTACGCCACCAATCATATTTTTCAAACAGCAAGTCCATATCACTTCTATGAATTTGCAAAACTTCCGTTTCTTCGGTTGCTATCACAGTGTATTGCGAAGAAATTTTTTGGGAATAACTTTCCAATTCGGTGAAAAAATAATTTTCAAAAGCTACCCAACTGGTGTGCTCTTCGCCTTTTTCATCAAAGTAAAAAAATCGTAAAGCTCCTTGATTTACAAAGTAATAATAATTGCAAACAGCTCTCATTTCTAAAAGAATTTCATTTTTCTGTAAAGATTTGACAGTACAAAAATTCTCTAAATCCGATATTTCTACTTGTGAATCGGGAACTGATTTTCGTATTTGATTGATGAATTTTTGCATTTTTTCTAATTCACAATTTGAGGTAAAAAAATGAAGTGAATTTCATAAAAACACAAAATCCACCTTATTATCAAAGTTATATTAGCAGTTGTTATTATTTCGCTCAATTTTATATA
>JAUNHN010000050.1 GCA_030523915.1 Capnocytophaga sp.
TAAAAAATATTCGTCCCGTTTGAGTAAATCAGACGGGATTTTTCTTTTTATCCAAATGCTTTCGTGATTTACTCAAACTAATTTTTAACAAAAACAAATTGAATATGAGTAAATTGAAAATTGCTATTCAGAAAAGTGGCAGACTGAGCGAAAATTCCTTAAATCTCCTAAAAGATTGCGGAATCAAATTTCCCAATGGTAGTGGTAAGCTAATCGCCGAAGCCAAAGATTTCCCGTTGGAAGTACTTTTTTTGCGTGATGATGATATTCCGCAGTATGTAGAGCAAAAGGTGGCTGATGTCGGTATCATCGGAGAAAATGTATTATTTGAAACTCAAAAACAAATCCAAGTGATTCAACATCTCGGATTTTCTTCTTGCAGATTGAGTTTAGCTATTCCTAAGGAACAGAATTACAATGGGTTAGTCTTTTTCAATGGAAAAAAAATTGCGACTTCCTATCCTAATATTTTAACTAATTATTTTCATCAAAACAATATCAATGCACAGATTGAGGTAATTTCTGGAAGTGTGGAAATTGCCACAGGAATTGGTCTTGCTGATGCAATTTGTGATATTGTAAGTAGTGGTAGTACGCTGTTTTCCAACGGATTAAAAGAAGTGGAAAAAGTACTTGATAGCCAAGCAGTATTGGTTACATCAGATAATTTAAGCCAAAGAAAACAAGCTATTTTGAACAAATTATTATTCCGAATTGATGCTGTGCGAAAAGCTAAGGAAAACAAATATATTTTGCTGAATGTTCGGAATGAAAACTTAGATAAAGTTGTTAAAATTCTCCCTGGAATAAATAGCCCGACGGTTTTGCCTTTGGCAGAAAACAATTGGAGTAGCGTTCACTCGGTAATTTCAGAAGATAAATTTTGGGATATCATTGAGGAACTTAAACAAGCTGGTGCTGAAGGTATATTGGTAACGAATATCGAAAAAATGATTATATAATATTATAGCTAAAAATGAAAATCTATATAAAACCTTTAAAATCAGAATGGAATACGCTTTGCCAACGCCCGATAATCCCAATGGAAGATTTGGAAAGCAAAGTGCAAAACATTCTTGATTTGGTGAAAAAAGACGGTGATATAGCTTTGAAAAAATTTACCTTAGATTTTGATAAAGTAGAAATAAATAATCTGAAAGTGAGTAGTATAGAAATTGAAGAAGCGGTAGCAACTATTTCCGATGATTTAAAAAAAGCCATTGCACAAGCCTCTGAAAATATCCGAAAGTTTCACGCTTCACAGCAAACGTCAGAAATGATGGTAGAAACGACACAAGGTGTACAATGTTGGCGTAAAAGTGTAGCGATTGAAAACGTCGGATTGTATATTCCAGGTGGCTCAGCTTCGTTGTTTTCCACTATTTTGATGCTTGCTATTCCTGCTCAAATAGCGGGTTGTAAACGGCTGGCTCTCTGTACGCCTACTGATAAAAGAGGTAAAGTCAATCCGATAGTACTTTATGTGTCTAATTTGTTGAATATAAAAGAGATATATAAAATTGGTGGAGCTCAAGCAATTGCGGCTTTAGCGTATGGAACACAAAGCATTCAAAAAGTAGATAAGATTTTTGGACCTGGGAATCAATATGTTACCAAAGCCAAAGAATTGGTACAAAAAAATGGTATTGCGATAGATTTACCAGCAGGACCGAGTGAAGTTTTAGTAATTGCCGATGCCACTGCCGATGCTGATTTTGTGGCTGCAGACTTGCTTTCACAAGCAGAACACGGTATGGACAGCCAGGTGTTGTTGGTTACAACGGATAAAAATTTGGTAGATAAGGTTATTGTTGCCATTGAAAATCAGTTGCAGGATTTGCCACGTGCCGAAGTAGCGAGAAAGGCTTTGAGCAATAGCTTTTCAGTAGTGTTTACTACACTTGAAGAATGCTTGGAATTCAGTAATTTGTATGCTCCAGAACACTTGATTTTAAATGTTGAAAAAGCCGAAAAAATTATTGACAAAATCCAAAATGCAGGTTCGGTATTTTTAGGGAAATATTCCTGCGAAAGTGCTGGGGATTATGCCAGTGGAACGAATCACACCTTACCAACCAATGGCTATGCAAGAAGTTATAGTGGTGTGTCGTTGGATAGTTTTGTAAAAAAAATTACTTTTCAGAAAATTAGCGAATTAGGGATTAAAAATATTGGAAAAACGGTCGAAGTAATGGCAGAAGCCGAAGGATTGTTGGCTCACAAAAGAGCAGTTTCTATTCGTTTAAAAAAAATAAATATAAGCGATGAATAATTTAGTTAGAAAAAATATCTTGGCACTGCAACCCTATTCTAGTGCCAGAGAGGAATACTCGGGGGCTAATGGCATTTTTCTTGATGCCAACGAAAATCCTTATGGGACATATAATCGCTATCCCGACCCTTATCAAAAGCAATTAAAAAAACGATTGTCAAAAATAAAAAACATTCTTGAAAATCAAATATTTATTGGAAATGGAAGTGATGAAGTTATAGATTTGACATTTCGCATTTTTTGTGAACCCAATCGTGATAAAGCTCTCACTTTTTCACCCACTTACGGAATGTATGAAGTGGCAGCAAATATCAATGCTGTGGAATTAATAAAAGTCCCATTAACTAATGATTTTCAGATAGATACGAAAAAGTTAATTCCCTATTTTGCAGATAAAACGATAAAATTAATGTTTATTTGTTCTCCTAATAATCCAACAGCTAATATGCTGAATATCAAGGATATTGAGTTTGTACTAACCCAATTCAAAGGGATTATAATAGTAGATGAAGCCTACATTGACTTTTGCGATAAACCGTCATTTATCCAAAAAATCAATAAATATCCTAACCTGATTGTAAGTCAAACACTTAGCAAAGCGTGGGGATTAGCAGGATTGCGTGTAGGATTGGCTTTTATGAACGAGAAAATTTTGTCTTTTTACAATAAGGTAAAATCGCCTTACAATGTGAATGAAGTAAGTCAGCAATTAGCATTGCAAATACTTGATAATGAAGAAGATTTTAGCAAAAATGTTAGCGAAATATTATCTGAAAGAACAAAAATGGCAACTGAATTACAAGCATTGAATTTAGTAAAAAAAGTATATCCTTCCGATGCCAATTTTCTTTTGGTAAAAGTGGAAAATGCCGATGATATTTATTGTAAACTCGTTGAAAAAGAAATTATTATACGCAATAGAAATTCTGTAATTCCTGATTGTATTCGTATTACGATTGGAACGCCAGAAGAAAATATAAAATTAATTAATGTCTTAAAAGAAATTGACAATGACTAAAAAAGTTTTATTCATAGACCGAGATGGTACAATAATCATAGAACCCGAAGATTTTCAAATAGATAGCTTTGAAAAATTAGTGTTTTATCCGAAAGTGATTACAAATCTTGCTAAAATTGCCAAAGAGCTTGATTACGAGCTGGTTATGGTAACTAATCAAGATGGATTAGGAACGGATTCTTTTCCTGAGAATACTTTTTATCCTATACAGAATTTCGTTATCAATACTTTGGAAAAAGAAGGTGTGAAATTTGCTGATATTTATATAGATACGTCTTTTGAATATGAAAATTCACCCAACCGAAAGCCACGTACGGGGATGCTTGGAAAATATATTTATGGAAATTACGATTTGGCAAATTCTTTCGTGATTGGGGATAGAAAAACAGATGTACAACTTGCTGAAAATCTGAATTGTAAATCAATTTTTATTAGTGATGATATTTCAGTTAATGCAACGCTTACGACTACTTCTTGGGAGAAAATTTACCAGTTTCTAAAAACTCAACCACGAGAAGGAAAAGTTCACCGAACGACTTTAGAAACAGATATCGCGATTGCTGTAAATTTAGACGGAAACGGAAAATCAGTCATCAGTACAGGTTTGCCATTTTTTGACCATATGCTGGAACAAATAGCTAAGCACGGATTTTTAGACCTTGAAATTCAAGTAAAAGGTGACCTTGAAACCGATGAGCATCATACCATTGAGGATACGGCACTCGCTTTGGGCGATGCTTTTTTGAAGGCATTGGGAAGTAAAAAAGCGATTGAGCGATATGGTTTTCTGCTTCCAATGGACGATTGTTTGGCACAAGTAGCAATTGATTTCGGAGGACGACCGTGGTTGGTCTGGGAGGTGGATTTTCAGCGAGAAAAAGTGGGAAATATACCTACGGAAATGTTTTATCATTTCTTTAAATCGTTTTCTGACCAAGCTCGTTGTAACCTGAATATCAAGGCAGAAGGTATTAACGAACACCATAAAATCGAAGCGATTTTTAAAGCCTTTGCCAAATCTATAAAAATGGCAGTAAGCAAAACCGAAAATTATCAAATACCGAGTACGAAAGGAAAACTTTAGCTTTTAGAAAAGAAGAATTTCAAGGTTTCGTAACCAAAATGTAAAACTATGATTGCAATATTAAAATACAACGCAGGAAACACAACTTCGGTGGAAAATGCTATAAAAAAACTTGGAGAAGAAGTAGTAGTTACGGATAATATAACTGTTTTAAAATCAGCAACAAAAGTAATATTCCCTGGTGTGGGTGAAGCAAGTACAGCAATGAATTATTTGCAAAAAAGAGGTTTGGACAAAGTTATCCAATCGCTCAAACAGCCTGTATTGGGAATATGTCTCGGGATGCAACTCCTTTGTGAGTTTTCGGAGGAAGGCAATACCAAAGGTTTAGGAATTTTTCCGTTGAAAGTGAGAAAATTTCCTCCCCGAGGCATTGTACCTCACATAGGTTGGAATAATTTTACGGAAGTGAAAAATCAGCTTTTTGAGGGAATTTCTGCTGACAGTGATATGTATTTTGTGCATAGTTATTATGCCGAAATAGGTGCTGAAACTGTGGGGATTACCGATTATCTTTTGCCTTTTAGTTCGGCTTTGCAAAAAGACAATTTTTATGCTGTGCAGTTTCACCCCGAAAAATCTGCCGAAATAGGAAGTATTTTATTAAAAAATTTTTTGAATTTATGAGAATTATACCAGCTATCGACCTTATTGACGGGAAATGTGTTCGACTAAAACAAGGAGATTATTCCCAAAAGAAAATTTACAATGAGAATCCACTTGAAGTAGCAAAAATGTTTGAAGATTTCGGTGTCAAATACTTGCATTTGGTGGATTTGGACGGAGCAAAAGCGAGGAGAATAATCAATTATAAAATATTGGAAACCATTGCGTTAAATACTAATTTACAAGTAGATTTTGGAGGAGGAATGCAGTCACTGGAAGATGTACAAATAGCCTTTAACTCAGGGGCGAAACAAATTACAGTAGGAAGTATTTCAGCTAAAAAATCAGCTTTGATGCTGGATTGGTTGAAGGAATTTGGAGCAGAAAAAATCATCTTGGGAGCTGATTGCAAAAGTCGGAAAATAGCCACTCACGGTTGGCTCGAAAGTAGTGAAATAGATGTCTTGGATTTTGTTGCATACTATCAAAAAAAAGGCGTAAAATACAGTATAGTAACTGATATTGATAAAGATGGAATGTTGCAAGGAGCATCTTTTGATTTATATCAAGATATTCTTGATAGAACGCCTATCTTGCTGATTGCCAGTGGTGGAGTTACCACGATGAACGATGTTTTGCTACTAAAAGATATGAATTGCGAAGGAGTAATTATCGGAAAAGCAATTTATGAAGGAACGATTAATTTAAAAGATTTAAGTGATTTATGTTAAAAAAGCGAATCATTCCGTGTTTGGATATCAAGGACGGTCGTACTGTGAAAGGAGTTAATTTTCTGGAAATCAAAGATGCGGGAGACCCAATAGAATTAGCAAAACGTTATGTGGAAGAAGGAGCTGATGAATTGGTGTTTTTGGATATTACAGCGACCCTTGAAAAGCGAAAAACTCTTACTGAATTGGTAAGAAAAGTGGCTCAAAACATCAACATACCTTTTACGGTAGGAGGAGGCATTAATAGTTTGGTTGATGCTCAAGTAGTTATTGATGCAGGTGCGGACAAGGTAAGTGTAAATTCATCAGCAATTCTTCGTCCTGAATTGATTTCAGAAATAGCCCACGAGTTTGGCAATCAGTGTGTTGTATTAGCAATTGATGTGAAAAAAGAGATTGATAACCGATGGCAAGTTTATCGAAATGGAGGTAAAGTAGCCACAGGTTTGGAAGCTATTGCGTGGGCAAAACAAGGCGTAGCAATGGGAGCTGGAGAAATTCTCCTGACTTCAATGAATAATGACGGAACGAAAGATGGTTTTGCTCTCGACATTACACAACAGATTGCCCAAGCCGTTTCTGTGCCAGTAATTGCTTCGGGAGGTGCAGGGAAAATGGAGCATTTTGCTAACGTATTTACTCAAACTGATGCTACAGGGGCTTTGGCTGCAAGTGTTTTTCATTATAGACAAATTTCAATTTCTGGATTAAAAAAATATTTAAAAAATAATAAAATTTCAGTCAGATAATGCAAATAGATTTTAATAAATCAGGCGGATTAGTGCCTGTAATCATACAAGAAGAAACTACGTTAAAAGTCCTAATGCTGGGCTATATGAACCAAGAGGCTTACGAAAAAACCCTTGCCGAACAAAAAGTTACTTTTTTCAGTAGAACTAAAAATCGGCTTTGGACAAAAGGAGAAACTTCGGGGAATTATCTTTGGGTAAAAAATATTCAAATCGATTGTGATAATGATACACTTCTTATCCAAGTAAAATCTGAAGGTGCAACCTGCCATACAGGTGCAATTTCTTGCTTCAAAACAGAAACTTCTAAAGGTTTTTTATATGAATTGGAACGCACCATTCACCAGCGAGTCGATGAAAATATTACAGATTCTTATACTAACAAACTCTACCAGCAAGGTATTAATAAAATAGCTCAAAAGGTAGGAGAAGAAGCTGTAGAACTCATTATAGAAGCCAAGGATAACAATAGTAATCTTTTCAAAAATGAAGCAGCCGATTTGCTTTATCATTTTTTGGTTTTACTTAAATCTAAAGGTTTTAAATTAGAAGATATTGAAGCGATTTTGGAAAGAAGACATTGATTTTTAGTCAAAATAATAATATCTTTTAGCTATTCAATGTTAGAAAGAGAGTTATAATGAAAGTAATTTCATTATAACTCTTATAGTACTATAAAGATATTACAGAATTTTAAGGTATCGTTTTTTTGGTGATTTTCTCAATTATTTTTAATGTTAGTTTGTTTTTGAGAATATTTATTTAAAAAATAACCATAAATACTAACATTGTGATAGCACAAATTACCAAAGGTCCTATTACTCCTGCTATGAAGCCTATATATCGGAAATCTTTTTGTTCTAAATATCCTGTACTATATACAATAGCATTAGGAGGTGTTGAAATTGGTAAGAATAAAGCAGTAGAAGCACTAAGTCCTATAACAAGCGGTAATACGACGGGATTTTGGTACGTCAAAATAATCGCAATAGGAATGAGAATAGTAGCCGTAGCAGTATTACTCATCACATTTGAAAGTAGTACAGTAAGGAAAGCAAAAAAGAAAATTAGTGCATAAAAATTTAGATTAAGATGCTGAATTTTATCTACATAATGTTGTGCCAATCCAGTTTCCTTGATAGCCATCCCAAGAGCTAAACCTCCTGCAACAAGCATCAATGTGTCCCAAGGAAGTTTACGCACATCTTTTCCTTTAACTACGCCTAACATTGTAAGGAGCATAATAGGAATTAATGAAACAATCGAAGCAGGAATATTATGCAATTTCTCAGTAAGCCAAAGAGTCAGCGTAAGGCATAACACACTTAAAACGATGTTTTTCTTCATTTTTAATATTTGAGGGTCTTCTTTGAGTTCTTCTTCGGTAGGGGCATCATCCAAAGTTACTTGGATAGGAGTTGTAGATTTGACATATTTACGTTTGAGTAAATACCAAGTCAAAAAAGTAAGAGTAATAGCCACAGGCATTCCTACATACATCCATTCAAGAAAACCAATACCTTTATCGGCAAGGGCATCAACAGCAATCGCATTAGGAGGAGAACCAATAAGCGTTCCCATACCTCCAATAGAAGCCGATGAAGCAATACCTATCAGAAGTGCTTTACTTAAGGAAGAATCTTTCGGGAGTGTTTTCAAGAAAGGAGCTACTGATGCTACCATCATTGCCGTTGTTGCTGTATTGGACATAATAGTAGAAAAGATAGCCGTAGTAAGCATTAGTCCCAAAAGGATATTCTGTGGAGCTGTCCCGAATTTGGAAATAGATATCTTAAATACAATTCTATCCAAATGCGTTCGTTGCATCGCATCAGCCATAAAAAAACCACCGAGCATTAACCAAATAACACTATTTGACCACGTATTTACGTAATCCTGATAGTATGATTTGGCATTTTCAGGGTCTAATTCTGAGTAATAACTATTGGTTGCAAAAATAAGAAAACCAAAAACCAAAAGCCCCGTAGCAAAAGGAGGGATGGCTTCCGTAATCCATAGCCCAATAGAGAAAAATAGTAAAAATAGCACATATATTTGTGCTCTGTTCAATTCTGGCTCGTATAACCAATAAGTAAGCCCAAAAGCTATAATAGTGCTGAGCAAGAAGTAAATAACTCTTCGTTGAACGTCTACCATCCGTTGGATATGCGACAAAATTTCAAGCGAGTGATGTCTGGAATCTGCCATTGTAAGTTGTGTTTAAAATTCCAGTCAAAATTATAAAAAAAAAATAAATTCTAATAATTTTTTATGTTAAAATTACCAATTCGGAAGGTTCAACTTTTTACATTCTTCTAAGTAGAGAAAAATTACCAAAATTTTTTCTACATTGATAGCAACTGCAATACTTTCAATGCCTGATATACAGTGTTGATTCCCTCGAAGTTGATGAGCAGTCGCAGTCCGTTGCGGGTTTCTTTTTCTTGCATTTTGCAGCGGTCGGTATAGCGTTGTACGAATTGTAATACTTTATGGAAACGGCTACTCTGATAAAACGGATTTTCTTGGTCGGAGATGAAATAGCCTGTCATTTTGCCGTTTTTCATTACCAATTTTTCGATTCCCATTTTGGTTGCTATCCATTTGATTCGCACACTGTTGAGCAAATCCACCGCCTGTGGAGGTAATGCTCCAAAACGGTCGATGAGGTTTTTTTCATAGGTTTGTAAATTTTCTTCCGTAGTGATATTGCTCAGTTCGTTATATAAATTTAAGCGTTCGGCTACTCTATTTACGTAAGTATCAGGGAATAACAATTCAAAATCACTGTCGATTTGTGTGTCAGAAAGGTAGTTTTTTTCTTCTTCATTGATGTTATAAAGCTCCGAAAATTCGTTTTCTTTTAATTCCATAATGGCTTCTTGCAGAATTTTTTGGTAGGTTTCAAACCCAATTTCGTTAATAAATCCGCTTTGTTCCCCACCGAGCAGGTCGCCCGCACCGCGTATTTCGAGGTCTTTCATCGCAATATTGAAACCGCTACCGAGTTCGGAAAACTGAGCAATCGCCTCAATGCGTTTTCGAGCATCATCACTCATCGCAATTAGCGGAGGCGTAACAAAATAACAGAACGCTTTTTTGTTGCTTCGCCCCACACGTCCTCGCATTTGGTGGAGGTCAGAAAGTCCGAAATTATGAGCATTATTGATGAAAATGGTATTCGCATTCGGCACATCTAATCCGCTTTCGATGATTGTAGTAGCTACAAGCACATCAAAAGCCCCTTCCATAAAGGCGAGCATTGTTTCTTCGAGCTTTTTGCCGTCCATTTGTCCGTGTCCTATGGCGATTCGGGCATCGGGAACCAGCCGCTGAATCATTCCTGCTACTTCACGAATATTTTCTACTCGGTTATGAATAAAAAATACCTGTCCGCCACGTTGTATTTCATACGAAACAGCGTCTCGGATAATTTCTTCGTTAAAATGAATTACCTGACTATCAATAGGATACCTATTAGGCGGAGGCGTATTGATAACCGACAAATCCCTTGCTGCCATTAGGCTGAATTGTAACGTTCTCGGAATCGGGGTGGCGGTTAGGGTCAAAACGTCCAGATTCTCTTTCAGCGTTTTGAGTTTATCTTTTACCCCTACACCAAATTTCTGTTCCTCATCTACGATTAGCAAACCTAAATCTTTGTACTTAACCGATTCATTTACAATCTGATGCGTTCCGATAACGATGTCAAGCGTACCTTTGGCAAGTTCCTCTAAAATTGTTTTCTTTTCTTTGGCAGTTCGGAATCGGTTGAGGTAATCAACCCGAACGGGAAAATCTTTCATTCGGCTGGCGAAAGTTTTAAAATGCTGAAACGCCAAAATCGTAGTCGGCACTAACACAGCCACTTGCTTTCCGTTATCTACCGCTTTGAAGGCAGCACGAATAGCGACTTCCGTCTTCCCAAAACCGACATCACCGCACACAAGTCTGTCCATTGGCTTAGGGCTTTCCATATCGGCTTTGACTTCGGCAGTAGCTTTGCTTTGGTCGGGCGTGTCCTCATAAAGGAACGAGGCTTCCAACTCGGTTTGCATATAACTATCGTGGGCAAAGGCAAATCCGTTGGCTTCTTTCCGCTTGGCGTAGAGCTGAATTAGATTGAAAGCGATTTCTTTAACCCGAGCTTTAGTCTTCTGTTTCAGGGCTTTCCACGCTCCCGACCCCAATTTGTAAATCTTGGGAGGTTTGCCGTCTTTTCCGTTGTATTTTGTGATTTTATGTAGCGAATGTATGCTCACGAAAAGCACATCGCGGTCGCCATAGATAAGTTTGATAGCTTCCTGCATTTTGCCTTCCACTTCGATTTTTTGCAATCCAGCAAACTTACCGATGCCGTGGTCAATGTGCGTAACATAGTCGCCCACTTCAAGTTGCATCAATTCCTTTAACGTGATGGCTTGTTTTTTGGCGTATCCATTTTTCAGATGAAATTTGTGATAACGCTCAAAAATTTGATGGTCGGTAAAGAAATTTAGCTTTAACTCATTGTCAATGAATCCGCTATGGAGCGACAAAATCAGGGTTTGATAATGCACTTTTTGTTCCATTTCTTCAAAAATATCGTGGAAACGCTTGGCTTGTTGTTCGGAAGAACAAACGATGTAATTCTCAAAACCTTCGGCGTGTTTTTCGTTCAGATAGGCAATCAGTAAATCAAATTGTTTGTTGAAAGAAGGTTGAGGAAGTGTCTTAAAAACGATTTTTTCGGACGGAAATTTTGTGTTTATTCCTATAAAAAGCGATTGGAAGGGTTTTATTTGCTGTGTAAGCTCCGAACTTTGGCAAAAAAGCTGTTTTGGTTCGATATGTTTGATAGAATCCGACAGTTTTTCGTAAATTTCAACTGATTTTTGGAATAATCGGTCTATTTTTGCATCAAAAGTGTCAATATCCTTCGCTATAAAGAGTGTTTTTGATGAAATATATTCAAAAATCGACTGGCGAACTTCTTCACTTTCTTTGTTCTCAATATTTGGGATAATCGTTATTTTGGATAATTGTTGGGTAGAAAGTTGGGTTTCCACGTCAAACGAACGAATGCTATCTACCTCATTACCAAAGAATTCAATGCGATAAGGTTCATTGTTTGAAAACGAAAACACATCAACAATCCCGCCACGCACCGAAAATTCCCCTGGTTCGGTAACAAAATCCGTGCGATTAAAATGATAGGAAAATAGGATTTCGTTTAAAAATTCCAACGAAAGGCTATCTCCTTTTTTGATGTTTAATGTGTTCTTTTCGAGTTGTTTACGTGTGATTACTTTTTCAAACAAGGCTTCGGGATAAGTAACCACCACCAGCGGATGTTGCTGTGCATTCAACCGATTCAGCACTTCGGCACGGAGCAACACATTGGCATTATCCGTATCTTCAATTTGGTACGGACGGCGGTAGCTATCAGGGTAGAAAATCACGTTTTTTTCACCCAAAAGCCCTTCTAAATCATTCAAAAAATAAGCCGCCTCTTCCTTGTCGGAAAGCATTATTAGCATATTTCGCTGAGTAAGTTCAAAAATATTGGCTAAAATAAATGATAGTGAAGCTCCAGCTACGCTTTCTATTGAAACCGAGTTATTTGTTTTTACTAACGAAAGTAAATTGTTAAAAAACTGGCTTTCAGTAGTTTTTTGTAATATTTTTTTCATAATAATCTTTATAGAACACTAAAAATTTTGTAACGAAGTGTTATTTTAGTCACATCTTAGGGAAGGCAAAAATAGTATTTATTTAGGAAATATCTTGTGAATAATTTTATTTTTCTTTGTGGTTAGATTTTTTTTCGTAACTTAGTAGCCTGATTTATCATTAAACAAATTTTCTAAAAAAAATAATTTATGGGAAAAGGATTTTTTCACGTACCAAAGGCTGTAAATGAGCCTGTAAAATCGTATGCCAAAGGAACGCCCGAGCGTGAGGCTGTTTTAAAAGCGTATAAAGAATTGTGGAACAGCCAAGTAGATGTTCCTTTGTATATCGGTTCAGAAGAAATAAGAACAGGAAATACAAAGAATATGATTGCTCCGCACGACCATCAACACATTGTAGGGAAATATCATCTTGCTGAAAAACAACACGTTGAAAAAGCTATCAAAACTGCGTTGGAAGCTCGTAAAAAATGGGCTGCAATGCCGTGGGAAGAACGTGCATCTATCTTTTTGAAAGCAGCCGAACTCATCGCAGGACCTTACAGAGCCAAAATGAATGCAGCTACGATGATTGCTCAGTCGAAAACCATTCATCAAGCGGAAATTGATTCGGCTTGTGAACTTATCGACTTTTTGCGTTTCAATGTAGAATTTATGGCAAATATTTACAACGACCAGCCTATTTCTTCTGAAGGAATATGGAATCGTGTGGAATACAGACCTTTAGAAGGTTTTGTTTATGCCGTAACACCTTTTAATTTCACAGCCATTTCAGGGAATCTTCCTGCAAGTGCAGCCTTAATGGGCAATGTGGTGATTTGGAAACCAAGTAACGCACAAGTGTTTTCGGCAAACGTAATTATGGAGATTTTCAAAGAAGCAGGGCTTCCTGACGGAGTTATCAACTTCATCAACGGCGATGCTGCGATGATTACCGAAACGCTATTGGCAAGTCGGGATTTTGCAGGAATCCACTTTACGGGGTCTACGGGCGTATTCCAAGATATTTGGAGACGCATCGGAAATAATATTCACAACTACAAAACATATCCGAAAATTGTTGGCGAGACAGGCGGAAAAGATTTCATTATTTCGCATCCGTCGGCAAATTCAAAACAAGTGGCTACGGCAATTACTCGCGGAGCGTTTGAGTATCAAGGGCAGAAATGTAGTGCCGCTTCACGCGTATATTTGCCAAAATCAAAAGCTACTGAAATACTGAATTTTGTGAAAGAAGATGTACTTTCGTTCAAAATGGGGTCGCCTGAAAATATGGAAAATTTCATCACGGCGGTTATCCACGAAAGTTCTTTTGATAAACTGGCAAAATATATCGACCAAGCGAAGAAAGATGCTGATGCTGAGGTGTTTGTAGGTGGGAATTACGATAAATCCAAAGGTTATTTCATCGAACCAACGGTTATTGTAACGACCAATCCGAAATATGCAACAATGGAAACGGAGCTTTTTGGTCCAGTGGTAACGATATATGTTTATGAAGATGCAAAATGGTCTGAAACGTTGAGGTTAGTAGATGAAACATCAGAGTACGCCTTAACGGGAGCTGTTTTCTCACAAGACAGATATGCTCTAAATGAGGCAATTAAAGCCTTAGAAGATGCGGCAGGAAACTTCTACATCAACGACAAACCAACGGGAGCTGTGGTAGGACAACAGCCTTTCGGAGGAGCGAGAGCTTCAGGTACAAACGACAAAGCGGGTTCGGCTCAGAACTTATTGCGTTGGGTATCACCACGTTTGATTAAAGAAACATTCGTTTCACCTGTGGATTACAGATATCCTTTCTTGGGGTAATTTTTTATATTATACTATTAAAAAATAGGCTGTTCACAACAAAAGAACAGCCTATTTCGATTATAATAATTTTATAACTTACTAATTTAAGCCTTAATTTCGGCTTTTAACGTGTCGGAAGCCTCTACCAAAGGTAAGCGTACATAAGGTTTGCACAATCCTTTTTCTGCCAAAAATGCTTTTATCCCAGCAGGATTCCCTTCTTTAAAAACTAAGTGAATTGCTTTCATAAGTTTGTAATGCAACTCATTAGCTTTTTGGTTTTCGCCTTGAAGCCCAAAACGTACCATTTGTGAAAATTCACTCGGAAAAGCAATACCGACTACAGAAATTACACCACTTCCTCCCATAAATATAGAAGGCAAGGTGGTCAAATCATCACCAGAAAGAAATGTAAAACCTTGTGGTTTGTTCTTTATTATATTCATATTTAACACCAAATCGCCAGATGCCTCTTTTATAGCTACAATATTTTTAAAATCGGAGGCCAAGCGAGTTACAGTTTCTGTTGAGATAGAAACTCCTGTACGCCCAGGTACATTGTAAAGAATCAATGGTAGAGGTGAATTCTTTGCAATTTCTGCAAAATGAGCGTACAATCCATTTTGTGATGGCTTGTTATAATAAGGAGTTACAGATAAAATGGCTTCAAAATCAGACAAATCTGTATGCTTAATTTCGTTAATTATCTCTTGTGTATTATTTCCTCCGATACCAATTATTAAAGGTACACGTTTTTTATTGGCTTTAATAATAGTTTCACAAACCAATTTTTTCTCTTCTTTGGTAAGCGTAGGAGCTTCACTTGTAGTTCCTAATACTATGATAAACTCCACTCCACCATTGATTACATAATCTACGATGTTGGTCAATGCTTGTACATCTACCTGATTATCAGCTGTGAAAGGAGTTATTAGGGCAACGCCTGTTCCTTTTAATTTTTCCATTGCTTTTATTTTTATCTCAATATCGTTTCTAAAACTTTTTTAACTTCGGTTATAAAAATAGCTTCTTCTTCTAATTTACAACCAATGATTATGTCATTATACACCCCTTCAATTCCTTCAAAACCAATACGTAACTTCGCTTTAATAGATGAAGAAAGTAAAAGTAGTGGTAGTTTAGGCTGATTAAAATAATTTATCAACAAATCATATTCTTGTTCGGCAAGCCTATCAGCGTGATAGTTGCGTACTTTTCCTTGCCAATTAATTTCTTTATCGATAAGAAAAGGAACTCCATTGGCGTGTGTTTCTTCCGATTTGTGTTTATATCCTAAAAAAATATAATTTTCAGGACGTAGATTGTAGTATTTTACCAATTCTAACAGCGGGTCTATATCTTTGATAATATCCATATCAATGATACATCCCACTTTGGAGATGCTTCCATTAGGTTTGGTAGCGTACTTTTCTAAGCCCTTTAAATTCTTCTGAATTTGATTTTTTAGAAAATAATTTTTTAAAAATTCCAAAATTGTTTATCTTTACGGTCTGTTTGCAAAGATAAAGATAAAAATCATAAAAAAATCATTTATGAGAGACTTAAATTTACCAAGAAAATATTTTTTTGTTGTATTTATAACAATTTGTTTGTTTATTTCGTGTAAACCAACTGTAAATAACTTAATTTCAATTCAAGGAAAGAATTTTGAAATAACGAACGAAAATAAGCAAGTTGCTGAAATAGATAGTTTTATATTACCTTACCGAAAACACGTTCAGCAAGAAATGGCTTCTGTTTTGGCGTATAATCCGATAGATTTGGTAAAACAGACCGATGCAATGAATGCTCCCATAGGAAATTTTATTGCCGAAGCTACTTTTGAAATAGCAAACCCTATTTTTTTTAAAAAAACAGGGGAAAATATTGATTTTGTGTTACTTAACTGGGGTGGTATTCGCTCCGATTTACCAAAGGGCGATGTTACAATGGGAAGCGTTTACTCTTTAATGCCTTTTGAAAATAAGTTGGTAATTGTAAAAATAAAAGGAGAAAAAATAAATGAGATGGCTGAATATCTTATAAAAGCTAAAAAACCACATCCATTGTCAAAACAAGTACAACTTCATATTACACCTACTAGTAAAGTAAAATATTTTACAATAAATGGAAAGCTAATTAACTCAAATAGAACCTATTGGGTGGCTACTTCCGATTATCTTATGAATGGTGGCGATGGAATGATGTTCTTTCAAAATCCGATAGATAGCTTTGAGATGGATTATTTATTACGTAATATTTTGATTGATTATTTCAAAAAAATAGGTACAGTACAAGCTGAAAAAGACAATAGATTTATTTTGGTAGAAGATTAGTTAAACTCTGTAAATCAATTTTTTTAATTCAAAAACAAAAACTATGCAACGACGCAATTTTATTAAAAATATAGGAGCTACTTCGTTATTATTAGGAGTGGGAGGGTTTTCGTTTGCAATGAAGCCTAATGATAATGCAAAGAAAATCACCGTTTTACATACTAACGATACCCATAGCCATATAGATCCGATGCCTCTAAATGACCCTCGAAATCCTAACAAAGGAGGTGTAGCTCGGAGGGCTTTTCTTATTGAACAAATTCGGAAGGAGAACCCCAATACACTTTTGTTTGACGCAGGGGACATCTTCCAAGGAACTCCTTATTTTAATTTTTATGGAGGTGAGCTGGAATTCAAACTAATGTCAATGTTAAAATACGATGCAGCTACACTGGGAAACCACGATTTTGATAATGGAATTGATGGGCTATATGCACAGCTCCCACACGCTAAATTTGATTTTTTAACAGCTAATTATGATTTCAAAAATACCATAATGAACGGGCATACAAAGCCTTATAAGATATATATTATAGATGGTATTCGTATTGGAGTTTTTGGACTTGGAATCAAACTTGAAGGTTTGGTAAATAAAGTAGCTTACAAAGAAACTATCTATCTTGACCCTCTCGAAATAGCTCAGGATATGGAGCGTAAATTACGTAATGAAGAAAAATGTGATTTAATAATTTGTTTATCACATTTGGGCTATAAATATGAGAATGATACCATTATTTCTGATTTAAAAATAGCAGAGCAAATATCTGATATTGACCTAATTATAGGAGGACATACACATACTTTCCTTTCCAAACCTACTTTGGTAACTAATAAAAAAGGAAACATCACTTTGGTTAATCAAGTGGGGTGTTATGGAATTAATTTAGGACGAATTGATTTTTATTTTGAAAAAGGCAAAAACACTTATAATAAATCAGTTAGCATTGAAATTTAGAAAAGATATACAAAAAAAAGCTGTAATAAACAGCTTTTTTAATCTTCTTCTTCAATTGTTTCATCAGGGATTTCTAACGAATCATTACCTAAATCATCATTATCTCCTGATAATGAAAAGTCATCGTCTTCATCAAAGTTCTCCATCGTATCAGCCAATCGAGTGCTAACTTTCACCAAATAAATAGTATCTTCGGTGCGTACCTCCAAGGCTTCTACGGTCTCATTTTTTGCATTTTTAAAACGAATTACATCATCATCACCATATCCGTCAGGATATTTTTCTACCAACATGGATAGAATCTCACTTGTAAGTTTCTTATAATCAACTATTACCCGTTTCATATTACTTTTCTTTTTTCGAGGGCTAATGTAGTTCAAATTTTATAATTACAAAATAAAAAGAGTAAAATATATTTATTTTTTTTCGATATAAATAAGAAAGCCTTTAATTCATTAGAAATTGCAATTTTGAGAGGTGATTTTTCTCTTTATGATGAAAATATTAGCCAAAAAGCAAAAGAAAGAAAATATAAAATAATTCACATTCGTTAGAATAAATTATTTTATAAAGAGCT
>JAUNHN010000217.1 GCA_030523915.1 Capnocytophaga sp.
AGTTGCTAGTTTGTTTTAACTGAAAATCAGTTAGTTATATTTACAAATACAAATTACGAAATACATATAAATTATTGATAACCAGCTATATATATTAAATAACTTGAAAAATATTTATATTTCAGTTTTTGTTATTATTTATAAATCGCTATAAATCAGAAAGTTAATAACTGATTAACTAGCAACTTGAATTATATATATTTATTACTTAATCTAATTCTCCTTGTTGTTTAAGTTTATCCTCTAAAATTGCTAAACTATACCCTAAACCAAATATATTTTGAATTTTCCATTTAGTAACTCTAATGTCACAAGAAGGCACTTCATCTTCTATAATATTAATTATTTCAAAATCTGTTTTAAAAAAAGAATTATAGTCATTAATTTCTTTTTCTAATAAATTAGGGTATGTAACCATTACTCTAAAAATCAATTCTTTATTTTCTTCCATATTTTATAATTTTATTTAACACCATCTATCAATATTAATTTTACATTCGGAAACATTTCATTAAATTGTTGTATCACTCCTTGACAAGAACCGCAATAAGGTAATTCTGAAATGATTTTTATTTCCCCTTTTACATTAGGATATATTTTGCCTTTTTCTGCTCCTAATTTATTAGCTAACCTATTTAACATTTTATATTCACTATTCGGTGTTTTAGTTAAAAATCACCAATCTATTTCATTGTTATCTCTTTTGTATTGAATTCTCATTCCAAAAAAATTCCTAATTGTACAGCGTCATTAATATTGCCTTTTGTATAACTAATTTTTGCAAAAATAACTCCATCTCGATCTTCAAATTCATTTATAATAAAATCTGTTTTATATAACTCATTGTAATATTCAATTACTTCCTGAATTAAAGTTTCGTCTCCTGTAATTACTTCAAAATATTTATTTTCCATACCTAAAAAATTATTTTACATTATCAATTAATATTAATTTCACATTTGGGAACATTTCATTAAATTGTTGTATCACTCCTTGGCAGGAAGAACAATAAGGTAATTCTGAAATGATTTTTATTTCTCCCGTTATATTAGGATATGTTTTTCCAGCTTTACCTCCTAAATCTTGGGCTAATTTATTTAACCATTTTCATTACTTTGTAGTCTTGTATATATACATCCTAAATCAAATATATTTGATAAAGACACATTTCCTTTAATTATAGCAAAATTTACTTCATCTAATATATATTCTACTAACTCAAAATCTGTTTCATAAGTATCATTATATATATATATATAGCCTTTTTTAAAACTTCCTCATTATCACATATTATTTCAAAAATCAATTCGTTATTTTTCATATTTATATATTTTTTATTTAACACCATCTACTAATATTAATTTTACATTCGGAAACATTTCGTTAAACTGTTGAATAATTCCTGTACAAGATTTACAATAAGGATTTTCAGAGATATTTTTACCAATCTATTTTTCCTTCATTTCTCAATCTTCTTATATGGCTAGAATAATCATATCCCATTTCAAAAATTATATCAGAAGTAAATTCAAGAGAAGAGATTATGAAAAAATTGACCCCCCCCCTATCTTCTTCATATTCAATATTGATATTGATTTTATAAGATTTTTTAAACTTATCTATAAGTTCTTCCACAACCCATCTATCATTTGAAGGAATGTGTATTATTATTTTTTTATTTGACTCCATCTATTAATATTAATTTTATATTTGGAAATATTTCATTAAATTGTTGTATTATCCCTTGACAGGAGGGACAATAAGCTCTTTCAGATACGATTTTTAATTCCCCTTTTATATGAGGGTATATCTTACCTTTTTTAGCTCCTAATTCATTAGCCAATCTGTTTAACATTTTGTATTCACTATCAGTAGTTCGTAGCCAAGAATTTTCTCCTCTTACTATATTTTTATTATTTACAGGTAAGGCATCAAATATTTCTACAATATCATCAGGAGCTCCACTTCTTACCATTTCTCCATTTTTGGTTATATTTCCAATTTTCCCCTCCAAATACCCATAATTTCCACTTGTTCCAGCATTTTTGGCTAATCTATGAGCCTTTATTCTTTCGGCAGCTTCTTTTATTTCATCATCGGTTGCTTTAAAGATATTTTTCGCTCCGTTCCAAGGTATTCTATTTTCCCCTACAAACCCAGCTTCTTTCCAAATTCTATCTTGTTCTTTTACAAAGTCGCTATATTCTTTGGGTAATTTATGTTTGTTTTGCGACCATTTTTCGAAAAGTTCCTTTAAAACTTGCTTATTTTCAATACTTT
>JAUNHN010000218.1 GCA_030523915.1 Capnocytophaga sp.
TTGCCTTTGTGGGAAGGTATTGCTGTTTTTTTGATTTTTGCTTTTTTGTTTGTTTTCCCTGCAATCTATTTTCCAAATTGGACGGGACTTATTATTCGCATATACTTCCCTTTGTTGTGTTTGTGTGCTTTGGGTTATTGTCGTGTAAGGACTCAAAAACTTTCTATTGAAATGTTTGATAATCATATGATTAGTTGTTGTTTCAAAAATAAATTATTGGTAGTTCCTTGTAACGAAACCAAAATTTTTTATGCGAGGTTTTATAATCGTAAAATAGGGTTTATGTTGCGAATTAAAAACAGGATTTTTTGTATTTATACAGAAGATTTTGGTAGAGAAAAAATAAAACAATATAATTTGAATATCAACGAATTACAAAGTATAATAGGCAATAATTCTCACCGCAAATGGATTGATTTTGTACCTTTTGTAATTAGTTTGTTTATTTATATGATGATATATGTTTCTGCATTTGCAATTCTTTTCTTTGTTCTTTATTTAATAGCTATTTTTACAGATAATACTCATTGGTTTGACTTTTTAAAATCTTTATTATGAGTGTATCTTATATACCTGAAGAAACTTATGCCAACAATTCAAGAATTAAGAGAATATAAAAATTCTGTAGATTTTCAGGATTTTCTCAAAAAATTTCAGCAAGATAAAGCGTTTAAAACGATTTTTAAGAAAATAAATGCTATTTTTGAAAGTGAGACCAGCCTACAAGCTGATAATTCTCTCACCGACAAAATTAAGCTCTCATCGGTAGATTTTGAAAAAATCAAAAACGAAATCAAAACCAATGCAGAGTCATTTTTTGCATATTATAAAAAATTCTTATTTCTTTATGCTGATGAAGATTTAGCCAATGAAATTGACGAAGAAGACGATTATGAGCCTGATGATTTTTATGACCAAGATGCAGAAAATTATCCGAGTATTATAACAAGCAATTCTTTATTGGGCTGTATGATAGATTTTTATTTATTAAGGCATCATCAAGATGGTTTGTTTGATTATCATAAAAAACTCAAAATTCCAAATTCAAAAAAACATTCCAAAGCACTTATTGATATTTATGATACTATTGTGGTATGACCAGTGGTGCGACCACAGCGAGTTTTTTGAATTTACTTGTCATTCTGACCGCAGGGAAGAATCTCCTTTGTCATTCTGAATGTAGCGGAGCGGAATGAAGAATCTTAGAATCTCAACGCAAGAAAAAGATTCTTCCTATCGTCAGAATGACAAAGCGAAACGCTCAGAATGACAACGAGTTAGGCTGGAAAATAAATCGCATCAGGTGCTACCTGCTCCCCTCTCCTTCGGAGGGGTTAGGGGAGGCTTTTTGTTATTTTATTCCTAATTTTACTCACAAACTCGTGCGAAACGCCCAGATAGGCGGCTATCTGAATGTTAGAAAGTCGGTGGGCGATGTGGGGGTATTGCCTAAGAAAATCGGTGTAGCGAACATCGGCGGTTTGCGAGAGATTTTTTATAAATCGGCGTTGTAGGGCGATGTGCGTTCGTTTTATCATTGCAAAGAAAATCGGCGGTACAAAGGGCAGATTTTCCAACGCCCATTTTTTGTTTTCGTAGCTGATAGTCAGCAGTTTAGTATCTTCCAAGGCTTGAATGCCGAGCGTAGCAGGAATCTGGTTGTCAAAGCTGTCAAAATCCGTAACCCACCAATCGGCGGCGGCAAAAAAGAGAATTTGCTCGTGGGCGTTGGCATCTTGCAGAAAAACTTTGAGCAGTCCGTCCAAAACAAAGGCTTCAAAACGGCAAATTTGCCCTTCTTCCAAGAGAAATGATTTCTTGCTAACTTCCTTGTATTCAAATAATTGACAGAATTTTTCCAATTCCTCCTCAGAGGCGTTCGTAAATTTTTGTAAATGTAATTTCAGGGGCTTGTGCATAAAGTTTGGGGTTTGGTGAAAACAATCCGCTATCGGTGCTACTTACCGATTCTCCACCGCAAAGATACTGCTATTTTTTGAATTTGTGGGTTTTGCGGTTTGTAAAGGCATTCAAAATCCAAAATTTCGGCGTAAATTTGCATCATTCCTTAGAAATAGTTAAGGCATTAGAAAACAACTGACATTCAATAACTTATGAATAATAATAAAAAAAATACCTGTTGAGGTTCTTGACTTTGACACTACGCATATTATGTGTTTTTACACCAGTATTGCAGGGGTAGAAACGCATTATCATTCTTGTTATCAGATAGTTATAAGCACCGACACCACCTACACGAGCGATATTGAG
>JAUNHN010000051.1 GCA_030523915.1 Capnocytophaga sp.
ACGAAAATAAGGGAGCTTCTTATATGGGGATTAAAGCAGCTCAAGACCTTATAAATAAAAAAGGATTAGACCCTAAAGAAATAGATTTAGTAATTTTGGCTACCGCGACTCCTGATATGCCAGTGGCTTTAACAGGACCTTATGTAGCTTCGGAAATAGGAGCTGTGAACGCTTTTTCGTTTGATTTACAAGCGGCTTGTTCGAGTTTCTTATACGGAGCTTCAGTAGCAGCAAAGTACATCGAATCAGGGCGATATAAAAAAGTACTTTTGATAGGTACAGATAAGATGTCGTCCATTGTAGATTACACAGATCGTGCTACATGTATCATCTTTGGTGATGGAGCTGGAGCAGCTTTATTTGAGCCAAATTATGAAGGATTGGGGGTACAAGATGAAATTTTGCGAAGCGATGGAATAGGAAGAAATTATCTTCATATAAAAGCAGGAGGCTCAATGTATCCTATAACAGAAGATGCTATCCGCAATAGAGAACATTTTGTATTCCAAGATGGAAAAACGGTTTTCAAATATGCTGTATCAGGAATGGCAGGAGTAGCAGAAGAAATTCTAAAACGTAATAACTTGACAAGTAATGACATCCAATGGTTAGTTCCACATCAGGCTAATAAGCGAATTATTGATGCAACAGCCGAGCGAGTAGGGCTGACGGAAGATAAAGTGATGGTCAATATTCACAAATACGGAAACACCACTTCGGCAACTATTCCGTTAGTGCTTAATGATTATGAAAATCAGCTAAAAAAAGGTGATAACTTGGTTTTGGCGGCTTTCGGAGGAGGCTTCACTTGGGGAGCAATCTATTTAAAATGGGCTTATTGATAATAATTGGAATATATATAGTAAGATAATAACAACCTAATAACGAAAAAATATTATGGATTTAAAAGACATTCAAAACTTGATTAAATTTGTTGCTAAATCAGGAGCAAGTGAGGTAAAACTTGAAATGGAAGATATTAAAATTACCATTAAAACAAATCCTGAAGAAGGTGGTAAGGAGCAAGTGTTTGTTCAGCAAATGCCTATCGCAACGATGCCTCAATTACCTGTACAACAAGCAATAACGACGCCATCAGTTGTATCAGCTGAATCATCAGAAACCAAGCCTGTACAAGCAGACGATAATAGTAAATACATCACAATTAAATCTCCTATGATTGGAACTTTCTACCGACGTCCAAGCCCTGATAAGCCTTTGTTTGTGGAGGTAGGTTCTAAAGTGAAAAAAGGAGATGTGATTTGCATTATTGAAGCAATGAAACTATTTAACGAAATCGAATCAGAAGTTTCTGGTACAATTGTGAAAATTTTGGTAGATAACTCATCTCCAGTAGAGTTTGACCAGCCTCTTTTCTTAGTAGACCCATCTTAAAGGAATAAAATTAGCATAGCTAATATTAGAAGTTTTATAATTCATAAGTAACAGCCTATGTTTAAAAAAATATTAATAGCCAATCGTGGCGAGATTGCTCTACGTGTAATCCGTACATGTCGGGAAATGGGAATAAAATCAGTAGCAGTATATTCAACTGCCGATGCCGATAGTTTGCATGTACGTTTTGCCGATGAAGCCGTTTGCATTGGACCTCCAGCAAGTAAAGATTCATATTTGAAAATAGCCAATATCATCGCAGCAGCAGAAATTACCAATGCTGATGCGATTCACCCAGGCTACGGATTTCTATCAGAAAATGCCAAATTTTCAAAAATTTGTGCAGAACATCAAATCAAATTCATCGGTGCTTCTCCCGAAATGATTGAAAAAATGGGCGATAAAGCTACTGCCAAAGCCACAATGAAAGCAGCTGGTGTACCAACAGTTCCAGGTTCTGACGGACTCATAGAATCGCTCGACCACGCTAAAAAAATAGCCAAAGAAATGGGATATCCAGTAATGCTAAAAGCAACTGCTGGGGGCGGAGGACGCGGAATGCGTGCCGTTTGGAAAGAAGAAGACCTCGAAAAAGCATTAGAAAGTGCTAAGCAAGAAGCAGGTGCAGCTTTTGGTAATGATGGTATGTATATGGAAAAACTCATCGAAGAGCCACGGCACATCGAAATCCAAATAGTAGGTGACCAATATGGAAAAGCGTGTCATCTCTCAGAAAGGGATTGTTCTATACAGCGTCGTCATCAGAAACTTACTGAAGAAACTCCGTCTCCGTTTATGACCGATGATTTGCGTAAACGAATGGGAGAAGCCGCCGTAAAAGCTGCCGAATTTATCAAATACGAAGGTGCAGGAACTGTAGAGTTTTTGGTAGACAAACACCGAAATTTCTATTTTATGGAAATGAATACACGAATTCAAGTAGAACACCCAATTACAGAGCAAGTGATTGATTATGACTTGATTCGTGAACAAATATTGGTAGCAGCAGGAGTGCCAATTTCAGGAAAAAATTATTTACCTAAATTGCATTCTATAGAGTGTAGAATCAATGCAGAAGACCCATATAATGATTTTCGTCCTTCACCAGGGAAAATTACTACGTTACACGCTCCTGGCGGACACGGAGTTAGGTTGGATACCCACGTTTATAGTGGTTATGTGATTCCTCCGAATTACGATTCTATGATAGCCAAACTCATTACCACGGCACAAACACGTGAAGAAGCAATCGCTAAAATGAAGCGTGCCTTGGATGAATTCGTAGTAGAAGGTGTAAAAACAACAATTCCTTTCCATTTGCAATTAATGGATGACCCTGATTATCTGGCAGGAAATTATACTACTAAATTTATGGAAACATTCAAAATGAATCCTCCACAGCAATAAATAATTTTTATTATAAAACAAAAGTCTCTGATTATCAGAGGCTTTTGTTTTTTTTATCTGTCAAAAAATTATAATGAGTGAATGAACTAACTATATTTTTTAATAGAATTAAAACGCTTTAATTCGATACATCATTCCAATACTGAAACGATTGCTGTGTGTAGCTCCACTTTTGTAATCAAATTTTCTACCAATGTACGCCGCAAAAAATCTCAAATCTTGGTCTGCAAATGGTATATATCCACACCACAGAAGTAGCCATACGAATTTCGCTGGTTGTCATAAAAATTTGTTGGTATTTTAGAAGCTCCTACCCGAGCGGTTTCGTACATTCCTTTGGCAAATAAATTTATTTTTATAGAAGGTTGATACTCAGCTTTTAAGATAAATGTGTTATACTTTGTGTTTTGCAAAACTTCATCATACGAAATTCCCAATACATCGGTTGCGAGCGATGCGTATTGCAATCGGTCTAAATCTTGGGAAGCATACATATAATCTAAAAACACTTGAAAATTACTGAAATTCAGTTTATTACCAATAGTAATCATTGTAGAATATTTGCTTTTGGCTTCTGTTTCTAAACCTACCGCCCAGCGAGTTTGCAATTTTTTGTCGAAAAAATTACCATTCCAATTTAAAATATAAGTCAAAGGCGAGTTAGTTGCCTCAATTCCAGCGGGTAAATTTTGATAAGTATCACTCAATTTGTTATTACGAACATCGGTAATTTGAAAATTAAATTCGTGATTTTCGTTAGGCGTGTAGGTTATCATTCCACCGAGCATAAAATTATCCATATTTTCAATGAAATCCGAATATTCGTAAATGTTCATCGGGTTGAGGTCAAATTCAAATCCGCCCCAGCTTTGGCACATTTTTCCTGCGGTAAGCGTCCATTTTTCGTTCAAGCGGAAACCCGCATATATCATATCGGTAGCTCTTGCTAAATTGTCAAGACTGGCTCCTGTGTTGCTTCTGTTGAGGCGATGACGCAAACGATAGAAAATCCGTTCGTTAATATTTCCGCGAAATTCCAATCGTAATTGTCTGGCTTTGAACCCTAATTGCGTATCTTGGTCTTTTTCGGTAATGGCATCAAAACTTGATTGAAAATTCAGATAAACATTGAATTTGTCTGATTTTTCTTTCAATTCTCTGATTTGTTCTTCAAATCCTTGTTGTGCAAATGCAATACTTCCCGCAAGGAAAGCCATTGCGACAAATATATTTTTCATAAAAAATCAATTAAAAGTTGAAAAAACGATTAAATTATCAATATTCATTAAAATATTGCTGAATTTGTTTCCAATCTTTGGTTTTTGTCAAAGCTAACATCAGTAAAACGCGTGCTTTCTGCGGATTGAGAGCCTGAGCCGCTACAAAATGATATTTTGCATCATCTACTTCGGCATCAAGAGTGGTTGCTCCCGTCGGAACGCGTGAAGAACGCACAATTTGAATGCCTTTTTCTTGTGCTTTTACAGCCAAATCAAATAAAGTGTGATAGAAATTTCCGTTTCCAACGCCAGCATAAACAATTCCGTCAAATTTTGCATCGATAAAGGCTTTCATCGGAAGTTCGGACATATTGGAATATCCGTACACAATTCCTACTTTGGGTAGCGATTTTAAGTTATCAACATTGAAAACAGATTGCGTAGTATGCTTATTTTCAGGCGTTCTGCTGAAAAAAACTTTACCGTTATGAATGTATGCCAATTTCCCGAAATTCGCACCTTTGAAGGTTTCTACCGCAATTGTATTGGTTTTGATAACATCTTTGGCATCAAGTACAATTTCGTTCATAGCAACCATAACGCCTCTGTTTTTGGCGTTAGGCGAAGCGGCAACCACCACGGCGTTGTAAAGATTTAGAGGTCCATCGGCACTCATTCCTGTGGAAGGACGCATCGCACCGACCATCACAACGGGTTTTTCGCTATGTACGGTAAGGTTCAGAAAATAAGCGGTTTCTTCCATCGTATCGGTTCCGTGTGTGATAACCACGCCATCGTATCCTTCTTTTCCCAGAAGTTCATTGATGCGTTTTGCGAGTTTGAGCCACACCTCGTCGTTCATATCCTGCGAACCGATTTTGACCAATTGTTCTCCGCTAATATCGGCAATGTTTTTGACCTCGGGAACGGCTTGCAGTAATTGATAAATACCCAATTCACCAGCTTTGTAGTTGGTTTCGGTAGCAGATTTGCTCACCCCAGCGATAGTTCCGCCAGTGGCAATGATTCGTATCTTCGGTTTTTGAGCGAAGACTGTCATAGTCATCAGTAATACCAATGAAAAGACAAATTGTTTTAGAATTTTCATAAGAATATGATTGAAAATTAGATTTGTTAGCAAATTATAAAAATAAAATCAAAAAATATCCAACGGCAATGGCTACAATTGTAGCGACAAAACCAGGTATTTGGAATGAATGATTCAGTACATATTTTCCGATGCGGGTAGTTCCTGTACGGTCAAAATTGATAGCGGCTACTATTGTTGGGTAATTGGGAATGAAAAAATAACCATTCACAGCAGGGAACATCGCTACCAATGCCATTGGTGGAATTCCCAAAGTGATTCCCAATGGATAAAGCGTTCGTACCGTAGCTGCTTGGCTAAATAGCAAAATCGACATCACAAAAAGTGCAATAGCAAACAAAAATGGATAATCGGTTACGATATGCTCTATATGTGTTTTGAAAAATTCGATATTTCCGTTAAAAAATGTATCTCCCATCCACGCAATCCCAAAAATAGCGATAACAGCCTGCATTCCAGCTATGAAAACACTTCCTTTGACGGCTTTTTCTACATTTGTTTTAGTAAAAATAAGCATCAATCCAGCAATGGACATCATCACGATTTCGATTATTTCAGTCATTCCAAGTCGGAAAGATGTGCCATCAGCTAAGATGAAAGAAGGTCGTAAAGAAGGAATAGACCCAAAAAGTACAATCAATAATACACCCAACAAGAAAATAATTACTGAAATAAAGGCTTTTTGGTTTTCTTTTTCCGACATATTATTTTTTATTTGCTTTTCATTTGTTAAAATGCCTTCGCGTATTCTTCGCTGATATTCAGCATCTTTCTCTAAATCTACCCCGATGAATCTCACTACAAAAGCTCCCGCAATTACCCCGATGAGCGTAGCAGGTATGCACACCATCAAAATATCACTCAGCTCTATGCCTTTGCTTCCTAAAAGTTCCATACTTAACAATGCCGCCGTAGCTGCCGAAATAGGGCTTGCTGTAATGGCTTGTTGCGATGCAATTACCGAAATACTCAACGGACGCTCGGGACGGACTTTACTTTCCGTAGCGATTTCCGAAATAATAGGCAAAAGTGAATAGGCAATATGTCCCGTGCCAGAGAGAAAAGTAAATGTGTAGCACACCACAGGAGCTAAAAAAGTAACCATTGAAGGGTTTTTCCGCAGAATTTTTTCGGCTACTTTTACCAGATAATCCAGTCCGCCAGCCGCTTGTAGTGCTGATGCAGCTGTAATCACTGCAAGGATAATGAGCATCACATCAATAGGTGCATTCCCAGGTTTTAAGCCAAAGCCAAATACTAAAATAGCAAGTCCCAACATCCCGAAAACTCCCAAACCAATACCTCCCACACGAGCTCCTACAAAAATGGTAGCTAAAACAATGAGGAGTTCAATATAAATTAACGATTCCATAATTAAGGTTATTTCGTGTGCTAATGTAATAAAAAAAAATCAAATAAACAATTCTTTTTATGTAAATTTAATAAAAAAGTAGATAAGCTGGAAGTTGTGAAATAGTTATATTATTTAGAGAAATAAGGTTATAAATAAAAAACAGAAGCCTTAAGACTTCTGTTTTTTTTAATCATCGTTATCGCAATATTGTAAAAATTCTTTGATTAGTTTGGAAGAATTGGCTTTTTTCGTCCAATGAGCAGTTTCATCATTGTATTCTGTTTCGTGAATGATAATAGGAATGTCTTTGCCAAAAGTTTGTTGAATTACTTTATCATCCAAAAGTTTTTTTGCTATGCTAATAGTTTCATTGATGAATTCTTTTCGGAATTTTTGTCCTTTTTTCAAGATTTTTTCAAATAAATCTTCATCTTCTTCCATTGCTTTTTCGTTCTCTGCATCGGTATAGAAATAAGGCGTTTTTGCAAACCAATTGCTTAGTAATTTGTCATTTTCACCGCCAAATGTTTCGATTTCATTTTGTAACCAATAAGCAAAATCCCATTTAGCTTCTTCTTTGGTATCGGCATTGTAAGCCTCTTCGGAGTAGTTTGTATTGGTATTATAGCCCAATGTAATTTTAGGGAAACGCTCATCGTCATTATCGCAATAAAACCAAAAAGACAAAGCATATACGTCTTTTACATTTTCTTCATTAGGAATTTCTTGGATGGCATTTTTGAATTTTTCGTAACTTTTTTCTGTAAAAATCTTTTTCTTTTCTTCCATTTATATAGTGTTTAGTGAGTTGGTAATTGAAAAGTAAAAAGAAACCTCTTTTTATTTTCGCCGAGCAAAAATAAGATAATTAATTTAATTTTAAAATTTCTAAAGCTATTGATAATTAATTATGATTTATTATTTATATATATTATTTGATTGTCAGATATTTATAATTGATATATTTTTCTACAAAATGCAACGTATATATAGACATAAAAAATTTTTCATAAAAAAAAGAGATTATATTTATTAGGTATAATCTCTTTTGTGTGGTAAATATTTCAATTAATTTTCTACTTTTCTTCGTTTGTGTTCTTGCATCAGTAGGGAAAGTTCACGTCCTGTTTGCCCTGCTACTGAAGTGTTTTCCTGAGCACGACGGATTAAATAAGGCATTACTTCACGTACGGGTCCAAACGGAAGGTATTTCGCTACATTATATCCTACTTTGGCGGCGTTAAAACTAATATGGTCGCTCATTCCGTAGAGTTGTCCGAGCCAAACACGCTTGTCATTGTGTTTTAAGCCTTTTTTGTCGATTAAATCCATTACTAAAGCTGAGCTATTTTCATTGTGCGTTCCTGCAAATAGTGAAATTCGGTCGATATGCTCCAAAATATAATTGATAGCAGCATCATAATTATCATCAGTAGCTTGTTTTGATGCACAGATAGGAGTTGGGTAGCCTTTTTTGGCAGCTCGTTCATTTTCTTTTTCCATATAAGCTCCTCTAACTACTTTTACACCAATGTAAAATCCATTGGCTTCGGCACGTTTATGAAGTTCTTTTAGATATGGTAAGCGGTCGTGTCGGTACATTTGCAATGTATTGTATACGATGGCTTCTTCTTTATTGTATTTCAGCATCATTTGCTCTATTAAGTCATCGGCGGCGTCTTGCATCCAGCTTTCTTCGGCATCAATCATAATAGGAAGTTTGTAAGAAGCAGCTTTGGCACAAGCCTTATCGAATCGTTCTACGATGCGATTCCATTCATTTTGCTCTTCGCTGGTAAGTTGTTGTTTTTCAGATATTTTTTGGTAAATAGAAATTCTTCCAAATCCAGTGGGTTTAAAAACGGCAATGGGAGTTCCTGCATTTCGGTTTTGTTGTACGAAGTCAATAATTTCCATTGTTTTTTTGAATGTTGCTTCAAACGAGGTTTCATCATCTTTGCCTTCAACGGAATAATCCAAAACGGAACTCACGCCTTTACGATACATTTTTTCGATAACAGGCTTACAATCAGCCTCCGAGACGCCTCCGCAGAATTGGTTAAAAACCGTTTTGCGGATAAGCCATTGTACGGGCAAATGTAACTTTAAAGAAAGATTGGTTAAAGTAGTTCCAATACCTATTAAAGTGTTGTTTCCAATAAAGCGGAAAAGCCAATAAGCTCTTCCTAATTCAAAATTGTCTTTTAGTGCGAATGCAGTTTTAGTGTCGCTAAATCGTGTACTCATTCTTGCGTGAAAATCTTTTTGTAATTATAAATTTTATAGTGTTTTTTTATGGTATTTAAAACTTTTGAAGACCCAAAAAATTCAGTTCAAAAGAAACTTTTACCGAAAATGCAAATGTATGATATTTTTTTGTTTGTAATTCAAATTTTATGATTATTTTTACCGAAATTTAAAAACAAATATAAAAATAAATTTTAGAGATTTTAGCAAGATTATTATGAGATTAAAAAGCATTGAGGCTCAGAACTATCAGGTTCATTTTAATGATTTGGGATTTAGATTTTTAAATGATTTATTACAATTTAAAAAATATTCAAAGCTATTTATTTTGGTGGATGAAAACACCAATGAGTGCTGTTTGCCGTTATTCTTATCGGAAGTTGTAACAGATATTCCGTTTGAAATTATCGAAATCGAATCAGGCGAAGAGTTCAAAAATATAGAAACTTGTACACAAGTTTGGTTAGCTCTTTCTGAATTGGAAGCCGACCGTAAGAGCTTGTTAATCAACTTAGGAGGAGGTCTGGTAACTGATTTAGGCGGATTTGTAGCTTCTACTTACATGCGAGGCATTGATTTTGTAAACGTTCCTACTACACTTTTGGCGATGGTAGATGCTTCGGTGGGGGGCAAAACGGGAGTTGATTTAGGAGCATTAAAAAACCAAATTGGTGTGATTAATAATCCATTAGGGGTGATAATTGATAGCCGATTTTTGGCTACATTGCCTATTGAAGAATTACGCAGTGGAATGGCTGAAATGTTCAAACACGGCTTAATTCAGTCGGAAGAATATTGGCAAAAAATGCTGAATTTGAGTAAATTAGCTATTGAAGATTTGGATATGCTTATCTATGAATCGGTAGTGATAAAAAACAACATAGTGGAGCAAGACCCTACTGAGAAAAATCTACGCAAAACGCTTAATTTCGGGCATACACTTGGACACGCCATAGAGTCGTATTGCCTGAAAAATTCTGACAGAAGAAAATTACTTCACGGAGAAGCTATTGCTATCGGGATAATTTTAGCAGCATTTCTTTCACGTGAAACGATAAATTTCCCAAATGATAAATGTACCGAAATTAAAAATATTCTAAGTCAATATTTTGAAAAACAAAGTTTTACGAGTGAAGAAATCAGTGAGATTATAAATTTAATGAAATTCGATAAGAAAAATTCACACGGAAATATTAATTTTGTTCTTTTAGAAAGCATCGCTAAACCAAAATTAGATTGTTTGATTGAAAACGAATTGATTTACAAAGCATTTGAATATTATCAAAGTTAGAATCAGTCAAATTATTAATTGTGTAAAATGCTAATTATGAGAACATTATTATATATATTGTTGTTTTTTTGTATAGGAAATCTATCTGCTCAAAATTATTGGGAACGGACAGGATTGGTACAGAAACAGACACAAAAACAGGAATATTTATACTATACACTTGATAAAGAAGCTTTTAGTAAAGCTCTAAATACTTCCAAAAATTTGAGTGATAAAAAAAATATTTCGGTGCAAATTCCTAATATAGAAGGGATTATAGAAACTTATTACATTCAGCCTACACAAGTTCTTTCCGAAGAGTTGGCACAACAGCATCCTGAGATAAAAACTTTTGTAGGAATTTCTGTAAAGAATCCTGCGAAAACGATTCGCTTTACGTGGTCGCCTTTCGGGTTGAATGCAATAATGGAAGAAAATTTTGATTATTCATTTATTGAATCTGTTGATAATGAAGGGAATAGTTATAAAGTTTATCGCCGAAATGCTTCACATACCGAACCTTTTCAGTGTAAAACAATTCAGGAATTAAATAAACAAGATAAACACACCCGAAAGGCTACCTATGAAACTGATAATCAGGTGCGTACTTTCAAAATAGCAATTGCTGCAACCAATGAATTTACGCAGTATTTTGGCGGAAAGGCTGCTGCTTTTGCTCAAGTAGTTAGTACAATTAATAGAATAAATCAAGTATATGGAAATCAGTTATCCATTCAGTTTCAATTAGTTTCGGGAGAAGCTCTTATCTTTGATTCTGCTGCCACAGACCCCTTTGCCAATATAGATTATGACGCTTGGTACGATTCTAGCTCCAATACATTACAAACTATGCTTGATACCGAAATAGGTTCTGCCAATTATCATATTGGGCATTTATTCCATAATCAAAATTTAGGTGGAAACGCAGGTTGTATCGGTTGTGTGTGTACAGACGGAAGAAAAGGGCGAGCTTTTTCGGCAGTTCAATTCATTCAAAATATGGATATGGACTTTTTTGATATTGATATTGTAGCTCACGAAATAGGACATCAAATGGGGGCATACCATACTTTTTCGTATGAATATGAAGGCACTAACTCACAAATGGAACCAGGAAGTGGCTCTACTATAATGGGATATGCTGGGGTTTTAGATAGTGAAAATGTACAATCCAAATCAGATACTTATTTTCATCATCGTTCTGTATATGATATTATGCAGGTAGTGAAAAGTAAAACTTGTGCAACAGTATCATCTTCTTCCAATACATTGCCTACTATTGATGAGATACAAAGCTACACGATTCCCTACGGAACTGCTTATTTATTAGAGGGTTCTGCTACGGATTCTGATGGTGATACATTATATTATACGTGGGAGCAGTCCGACAGTCGTACAAATGCCGATTATGTGTTTTCGCCTTCCTCACAAAATGGAGCTACGGCACGTTCTCTTACCCCCACCACTTCACCAAAACGTTATATCCCAAGGTTAAGCCGTATTGTAACAGGGAATTTGACCCAAACGAGTCCTGCAATGGGGGCAGAATGGGAAACTGTTCTGACCGTAGGACGAACACTTAATTGGTCGTTTATGGTTTTGGATAGAAATCCTGACGGAACTTCTATGGGAAATACCGCCTATAAAACTATTCAGGTAGTAGTGAGTGCTTCCGAAGGTCCTTTTCAGGTTACTTCGCAAACAGAAGATACAAATTGGTTTGCAGGGCAAAATCCTACCATTACTTGGAATGTAGCCAATACCAATACGGGAGCTATCAACACTCAAAATGTAACTGTCTTATTTTCAACTGATGGCGGAGCTACATTTCCTTATACATTAGCTTCAGGAATAGCTAATAATGGAAGTGCTAAAGTGCCAATTACAAGTACGCATATAACTTCCAATGGGCGATTTATGATTAAAGCCGAAGGAAATATTTTCTTGGCGGTGAACGCTGGAACTATTACTGTTAAATCTGATGAAGACACAGATGGCGACGGAATCCTTTCAAGTATAGATAATTGTCCCGAAATATCTAATGCAGACCAAGCCGACTCGGACAATGACGGCATAGGCGATGTATGTGATGAGGATTGGGATGGTGATAATGTGTTAAATACGATAGATAATTGTCCACGTATAGCCAATGCAGACCAAGCCGATTTAGATAATGACGGATTGGGAGATGTATGTGATGATGATACTGATGACGATGGAATATTAAATACAGACGATAATTGCCCATACATTTATAATACAGACCAAGCCGATTTGGACGGAGATAACATAGGAGACCTTTGTGATAATGATATTGATGGCGATGGTATAGATAATAGCAACGATACTTCATTGGATTATGTACTTATTTCCAATGCTTTTACACCTAATAATGATGGTTTGAATGATTATTTTGATATTGTTAGAGCGGAAGAGTATCCTAATAATACACTACGAGTATACAACCATTTAGGGCAATTAGTATATGAGACAAAGGGATACAAAAACCAGTGGAATGGTATTGGTAGCAAAGGTGAAAAAGTACCTCAAGGGTCTTATTTTTACATATTTACGTTAGATAATACGGAAGTTTATAATCGACAAGGTTGGATTTTTATTAATTATTAAAGATGAAACAATATATTTATAATATTCTTTTTATAGGTTTGTGTATTTTAGGAATAAATCAGCTAAAAGCTCAAGACCCAAGTTATATTTTCTATAATCAGCATCAGAGTTTAGTAAATCCTGCTGCTGTAGGAATGGAGCAAGGACATACGGTTTCCGTAGATATTCGCAACCAATGGCAAGGAGTGGTTGATGCACCACAAACGCAGACATTATTTACCACACACCGAATTAATGACCGCGTAGGATTAGGATTTTCCATAGCCAATAACAAAGTTTTTATTCAAAAACAAGCTGGAATTTATGCTGATTTTTCGTATGCTCTGCAAGTAAGTGATAGCTCTCGTGTTTACGCAGGATTAAAATTCGGAGGGGATTTTTTTAATATAGACGGAAGTCGTATTAATACTTATAGAACGCCTTATAATGCCTATTATGACCCATATTTACAAACCATTTCAGGAAAATTCCAAGTAAATATCGGGACAGGTTTTTTCTATGAACACCCAAAATTTTATGTAGGAATCTCAGTTCCTAATTTGTTGGCTTCTGAAGAAGTAAAGCAAAAGGACGATGTAATGACCACCGTAGCTGAGCGTATGCACTTTTATGTTTTGGCAGGATATTATTGGAATTTTACCAATGAATTTGCTATCAAACCGATGTTTCAAGCTCGTTTTGCAAAAGATATTTCGCCGTCATTTAATTTTACGGTAGCAGGGACTTACTTGAAAAACAGTGAATTAGGAATTACTTACAGAACAGATAATGCTTTGGGTGGATATCTTTTGTTTCACATACCTAAATATTTCGTAGCAGTAGGTTATGGTTATGAGAGTAATTTGCAGTCTCAGCTCAATCTATACGCTCGTAATTCGCATGAGTTTTTGGTGCAATTCAAATGGTAATATTTACAAAAAGTACATAAAATTCATTTTTTTAGGAGTTCTACTTTCATTTTGACATCTTTTCTGGGCCATTCGCTTTTTTCATCGGTTTCGACTTGATTGATTTTATCCACCACGTCCATTCCTTCGATAACACGCCCAAAAGCGGTGTAATTACCGTCTAAATGATATGCTCCAGGGCTTTGAACTACAATGAAAAATTCATAAGGAGAAGCAAACTGATGCGGATTATCAATATCGCTACTCGGCATAGAGATGATGCCTCGGTGGTGTTTGAACCCTTTTTTGGTGTCGGGAGGAAGTAAATAGTAGCCAATTTTTTGACGTTTACGACGAATGTCCCAGCTGTCAGAATTTCCTCCTTGAATCACGAAATTCTTAACTACCCGATGAAAAACTGAACCATCAAAATATTGCTGTTTGGTTAAGAAAATAAAATTAGCTCGGTGGTATGGAGTTTCGTTAAATAATTCAATATCAATATTTCCGTATTCGGTAATGATACGTACATAACGTTCTTTATTCTCTTTTTCGTATTCAAATAAAAAAGGAATAACACTCTGTGTGTTAAGCGTTTCAAAAGGTTTTTCTTTTTCCTTTTTTTCCTCAGGAGAAGAATTTGTTTGCGTATTATTCACTTCGGAAGAGGTTATTTTTTTATCAGATTTTTGACTGTTTTCGCCACAACTGATAATATGTAAAAAAATAATAAACAGAATGATATTAAATTTCATTGGCAAAGTCGTTTAATATTTGGATTGTTTCAGATTCGTTTTCGATGTATGACATGTGTCCGCCGTTAAGTATTGAATATGAAGCGTTTACTTGATTGGCGATTTCAATAAGTTTATTATATGGGATAAGAGCATCTTCCCTACCAATGATAAAATGTTTTGCAATGTGTAACGATTTCAGTACGGCGGTTCTGTCAGGTCTGTTTTTCATTCCTAATGAGGCGGCTTTGATGCCTTGATTAGGAATTTGCATTGCGATTTTGATTACTTGCTCCACTTTATCTTTCATTAAGACTTTATTTTCCTCGCTGAATAGATTGGTTACAGCATTTCGCACGAAGAACGTTTTTTCGTTATCCACCGCAGTAACTACTCTATCTCGATTGGCTTTTTTCTCGTCCGAATCGGGTAGGGGAGTGGAATTCATTAGTAGGATACCTTTTGTTTTCTGTGGGAATTTTTCGGCAAAAGCCAAAGCTACATATCCACCCATTGAGTGTCCTACTAAGATACATTCATTTATTTTTTCTGTTTCTAATATTTGGTTTACAGCTTCAGCCATCATTTCCATTGAATGTATATCGGCTATGCTTACCGTTTTTCCGTGTCCGAGTAAGTCAGGAGCAATGATGCAATATTTATCTTGAAGTTTTTCGATGATTTGTTGCCAAACTTCACTACTTTCCAAAAATCCGTGGAGTAAAACGATATTTTTTCCTTGCCCAATTTTTTTATAATAAGAAGTGTAATTCATAGATATAAACTTTTGTATTTGCAAATATAAAAAAAATAATAAAAAAAGAGACTTTCCGCCAGAGGAAAGTCCCTACAAATCATTTAACAAAAATATTTTTTAGAATAATTTAGCCGATAAGGTAAATAATAAATTGCTTCGTGTTGAAGAAATTTTGGCAGGAGTAGTCAAAACGGACTCATAGGCTTGAAATAAATTGTCCTGTTTTGCGGTGTCGTAAGATATGTCCAAACGAATACTACCGAATGAATATCCTGCACCCAGTGAATATCCGATTAAGTCACCAACATATTTGTTAGTAGTTTTATACGGACTTTGTTCGTAACGCCAACCAGCACGTAGGCTTAGAGCTTTGATACGATATTCTCCTCCAAGTCGTAAAGAAGAAGTTCCTCTTAGCTCATTTTGGATAATGTCATTTTCTCCACGAAGACTTTCTGTTTTGAAAGTAATATTGTTATAACCTTTGTACACATAATCTAAACTGACAATTCCATTTTTCCCGAAAATATAAGCAAAACTTCCTGTCCAAGCTCCTGGTGTACGGAATTTATATTCGTCATATACAACTATAATACGAGGGTCTGCATAGTATGTACCATTATTAGTTTCTAAATATTGTGCAGTTTCGTCTTGCAAGGTGTACCACGTAGGTGAGGCGTACGAAACTCCCAGACGCATATTTTCAGTTAGTTTAGCAATTGCTCCTAATTGGAATGAAAAACCAGAACCTGTGGTTTTTACCTCATTTCTGAAAAAAGCATTTTGAATATTTGTAGAGTTTGAGTAGACTTCACTATGGCGTGTAATACTCAAGTAATCAACTTGATGCGGATTTAAATTTACTCCCATATAAAGATTATCCCCATATTGAGTAGCAAAGTTGATATTGTATTTTTTGACATTACCTTGTGTAGAAATATCAAAAATTTGTCTGGTTTCTTTACCACTAACGTTATTAACATAAGTACTTTCTTGTAAAGTAGCATCTGCTACAGTATCAGAATCACTTGTGCTGATATCTCTTTTGCCACTTGTAGGGTCAATTAAACGAGTAGTATACCCTAAAAGAGCATTCCGAAAGTTAAAAGGTCTGGTGGCATTTGCCATACGGTCATAAAGTTCCGTTAAAGTAGCTGTATAAACAACTTGTTTGTTTACATATTCATTAAGCATCAAATCTTGTTGTTGTATACCATTGGCATAGTATAAGAAATAATCTCCTAAATTATTTCCCGAGCTATTTCCTGCGTAATAAATATCTTTGCCGTTGAAATTTCGAGTAGTTTGATAGTTCAAAGCCAAAGCAAATTTTTTCCACTTAGAGTCATTATTATAATTCGGAATCGAAAAAACTACTCCAAATTGATTGAAAGCAAAGTCAGATGATTTCTGAGTAGAGGTCGAATTTAAAAATGTATTTTTGTTTTTAACCTTGTCATTTCCTATGGTAAATCCTATTTCACTTCCTGAAAATACAGCTCCTCCAGCAGGATTGATATTAATGGCAGAAAAGTCGCCACCTAACGCCCCGAAAGCACCACTCATAGCTTTATAACGAGCCGTTCCGTTTAAATCCTCTGTAGAATAGCGGAGGGCATCCGTAATGTTCTGAGCAAAAATAGTTCCAGTTCCAGCCAAAGATAATATTGTTAAAAAAAATCTTTTCATATATGTTGTAATTTTAATTTATATAATTCTAATTGTCAGTGTTTTAGTAGCTTCTTCGAGTAGTTCCACTTCCACTACTTCGGTTACTACTTCCGCTACTACTTCCAGAATTATACGAGCGAGAACTATTATTGCTACTATTGTTATAGCTATTGTTGTTATTATAACCTCTTGAAGAATTATCATAACGATAATTAGAACTGCTTCTTTCTCTACTGAAAGACCTTGAATCAGAATAATTTCTATTTTGGTTTGATGGAGTAGAGTATGACCTTGAAGTAGAACCACTACTTTGTCTGTTGTAGTTTGTGTAGCGGTTAGCATCTCCTCTTCTACCTGCCGTAGGTGAATATCTTCTACCATCATAATTATAGACGCGTCCATCTCTTTGGTCGTAATATCTTCCTCCTCCGTAATAACCATAATATTGTGGATAGTAATACCCGTAGTGGCGAGGATAAAATCCGCCATAATATCCATAATAAGGATAGTAATAATTATCATACCAAGGGTT
>JAUNHN010000219.1 GCA_030523915.1 Capnocytophaga sp.
TAACATTTTGAATAATTTGGTAATCAAACAATATATTTTGTAATTTTGTAAAGAAATCACTTAAACATTATAGAAATGAAAGGAATTTATCAAATAAATAGGGTTCATATAGCATTTGTTTCACTTATATTGATGTATGTATTTTGTTATTTTTTATCTCAAAACATTGTATTTCATCAGAATAAAAATCTGTTTTCAAATACATTATCTTTTGATTTACTTGTTTCTATCCCTGTAATCTATTTTTTATTAATTAGAAAAACTGCATTTTCAAAAAAATCAAGTGTATTGGTTTTGATTTTTGGAATTATTATTGGAAGTTATATAATTCCTACTGAAAATCAAACATATATCAATATAGCAAAAAAATGGATAGTTCCAATTATTGAGCTTTCGTTAATGATTTTTGTTTTTGCTAAAATATTTCAAACCATTAAGAAATATAGAACAGAAATGAAATACCAATTTGATTTTTATACTCTTTCTAAAAGTATTTTTAATCAAATAATGCCAAACAGAATTGCTAATTTTTTGGCTACTGAGATTACGGTATTTTATTATTCATTTTTTATTTGGAAGAAAAAGAGTGAGTTTCAAAATGAATTTACGACACACAAAAATAGTAGTGTTATTTCTTTTTTAGGAGCATTTATTTTTATTATTCTTATTGAAACAATTACGGTTCATTTACTTGCAAGTCAATGGAATACTATTGTAGCTTGGATTCTAACAGGACTTTCCCTTTATTCAACAATGACTATTTTTGGAATCATCAAATCAATTATTTATCGTCGTTCGAGAGTTGAAAACAATGAAGTTATTCTATATTTTGGAATTTTATCAGAAATAAAAATGAATATTGATGATATTGAAAAAATAGAACTTATAACGAAAGGTGTAAATCAGGAAGATAAATCAAATCAAGGTCTTTCACCCTTTGAAAATATGGACGGTTATAACACTGTTATTTATTTAAAAAATGAACACCAAATCAATGGTTTGTATGGTTTTCAGAGAAAATGTAAAAATATTAGATTAAAACTCGATGACAATCAAAAGTTTAAAGAATTGATATTTAAAAATAAAAACTCTAAGTATTAAACACAAAATTTTGTCCTATGGCAAGATTTCTTTCTATTTTTGTAAAATAAAACCTCTCATTGGCTATGCACTATCGTGAAATCCCAGCAACAGGTTATTTATCCCATTTCGTCAAGGAATTTTGGGAGTATGCCGATGTGGATACTTGCGTAGAGCATACCATTTTGCCAGACGGCGTTTTTGACCTCATTGTTGAGTTTTCGGGTGGAAAAATAAATTTGGTGAAACTTACTGGAATTTGGACGCACCCCATAAATGTAAAAAATGAAAAAACAACCCACTATTTCGGAATCAGATTCAAACTTTTGGCAGTGGAATATCTGCTAAACGAGGAAATAAAATCCATTCTCAATACTTCTAAAAATCTGCCTTTATCCTTTTGGAATATAGCAAGTTACAGCCAAAATGATTTTGAAAAATTTGTAAAAACCAGTTCGGAAAAAATTCTTGAATTGGTTCAAAAGCAAGAGATTGATTCTCGAAAATTCAAACTTTTTGACCTGATTTACCAAAATTTAGGGTTTTCCGTGGAAGAAATTTCGCAGAAAATAGGGTGGAGCGATAGCCAAATCAATCAATATTTCAATCAGCAATTCGGATTTTCGTTGAAGGCGTTTCAAAACATCATTCGTTGCAACGCTTCTTATGAGGATATTGCACAGGGCGACCTTTTTCCAAACGAGCATTTTTACGACCAATCTCATTTCATTAAAGAAATTAAAAAACACACACAAACGACCCCTTTAAAACTTTATAAAAACCAAGAAAACAGATACTTACAAATTGAAACCAAGAAAAAAATTAATCAAATTCAAGCGATTTTTACAATTTTAGTTGCCCAATCCGCAGTATTTTTGTCTTTTGATAAATTATAAAATTAAAAAATTAAAACGATGAAAGTAAGTAAGTTAGCACCTGTGATTGCCGTTAAAAATGTGGCAGAAACGGTTGAGTTTTACACTCAGCACTTGGATTTTAAATTGGCGTTTGCCGTTCCAGAAGACAATGCTGTGGAAACGGCTATTGATTCCAATAAATCCTACCGATATGCAATGCTCCAAAACAACGGCATTGAGATTGCGTTTCAGCGATTGGACACTTTTGAGCCTATTATGAATCTTGTT
>JAUNHN010000052.1 GCA_030523915.1 Capnocytophaga sp.
CAAACAGTTCCCTATCTGGAATGAACGATTTCCTATCTGGGGCAAATATTATCTGAGGAAGTGCAAAATTTATTTTATATTTTTTAAATGAAACAAAACAAAGAGAATTCAATCATACAGCTCATTGATTTTATCATACACCAAGTCTGATTCCCACCCGCGATATAGCAGATAATCGGCAAGTTTGCGTTTGGCTTTGTAGAGGTTTTTCTCTTTGATTTCGGCTTGTTTTTTTTCAGCCAAAGCCTCAAACACTTCGATATATTCCTCATCATCAATTTCCTCCAAAGCCGACTGGATAACATAAACCGATAACCCTCGATGTTTCAGCTCTTGTTTGATACGCACTCGCCCCCATTTTTTATACCGAAACTTTCCACGAGCAAAACTCTTCGCAAAACGCTCCTCATTCAAAAATCCATTTTGGATTAAATGCACGACAATTTCATCGATTGCAAGGGGAATCATACGCATTTGTTGAAGTTTATTTATCACTTCCTTGTGATAGCGTTCCTGATAGGCACAAAAGGCTTCTAATTTCCGTTTGGCTTCTTCGACGGTATAGGTTTTGACTGTATCCATAAGTGTAAAAGTAATAAAAAAAGAGATTGCTTAAAACAATCTCTCCATTGCTGTGACCGCGGAGGGATTCGAACCCCCAACCCTCAGAGCCGAAATCTGATATTCTATCCAGTTGAACTACGCAGCCTTTTTATATTTGTTATGATAGTAAACGCTTTACTACGGAAGAAATAAGTTTTCCGTCTGCTTTTCCTGCTAATTGTGAGGAAGCTACTCCCATCACTTTGCCCATATCTTTCATTCCCGAAGCCCCTACACTGGCAATTATTGCTGCTATTTCGGTTGCTACCTCTTGTTCTGAAAGCTGTTTTGGTAAAAATTTCTCGATGATAGCTGCTTGTGCAAGTTCGGGTGTTGCCAAATCATTTCGCCCTTGCGAAGTGTATAACGCTGCACTATCATGACGTTGCTTTACCAATTTTTGCAAAAGTTTCAACTCATCAGCTTCTGAAAGTTCTTCGGAAGCTCCTGCTTCTGTTTTTGCTAACAAAATTGCGGACTTTATAGCTCGTAACGATTCCAAAGCTACTGTATCTTTGGCTTTCATTGCTTCTTTTAAAGCATCCATTACTTTGGTTTGTAAACTCATAAGGCTTATATTCTTAAAAGTGTCGCAAAAATAATATGTTTTGAGCTAAATTACAAATTGTTTTTCAAAAAACATTTGAAACAATGTTCAAATATTAAGAAACACAATGTATTAGCTCCTATTATTTATTAACTCTTGTTTTTCTCTTGTTTTCGTTTCGCTCGATTTTGTGCAGAGGGCGTGTCCATTTCGGATTCTCTCCCATTGCTACTAATTCTGAATCCTCAGCTTCTACGGTAGTAGGCTGAGCGTGTTTTTCAAACGGCTTTTGGGTACGCATTCCTAGCATTTCGAACATCATCATATCCTCATTGATATTCGGATTGGGAGTTGTAAGAAGTTTATCGCCTGCGAAAATCGAATTTGCCCCAGCAAAGAAGCACATTGCTTGTCCCTCACGGCTCATTTGGGTTCTTCCTGCCGAAAGACGTACTTGTGTCTCGGGCATAATAATTCGGGTTGTGGCAATCATTCGTATCATTTCCCAGATTTCAACTGGTTTTTGGTCTTCCATAGGTGTACCTTCTACTGCTACCAAAGCATTTATGGGTACCGATTCGGGTTGTGGATTTAACGTTGAAAGAGCTACGAGCATTCCTGCACGGTCTTCCAACGATTCTCCCATACCAATAATACCACCACTACATACTGTAATATTCGTTTTACGCACGTTTTCAATGGTTTGTAATCGGTCTTCGTAACCTCGTGTAGATATTACTTCTTTGTAATATTCTTCCGAAGTATCTAAGTTATGGTTATAGGCGTACAATCCTGCTTCCGAAAGGCGTTTGGCTTGGTTCTCAGTAATCATTCCCAGCGTACAGCACACTTCCATATTTAATTTGTTTATGGTACGAACCATTTCTAACACTTGGTCAAACTCTGGTCCATCTTTTACATTACGCCAAGCAGCTCCCATACACACTCGTGATGCTCCAGATGATTTGGCACGCAAGGCTTGAGCTTTTACGTGCGAAACGGTCATCATTTCTTCCACTTCTACACCTGTGTGGTAGCGTGCCGCTTGTGGACAATAACCACAATCCTCAGAACAGCCTCCCGTCTTGATAGAAAGCAAAGTCGATACTTGTATAGTGTTCGGGTCGTGATGCTTGCGATGTACTGTGGCAGCTTCGTAAAGCAAATCCATTAAGGGTTTGTTATAAATAGCAATAATTTCTTCTTTTGTCCAATTATGTCGAGTTTCACTCATAGTGTTACATTTTTAATCATTATTTTGAAAATGACTCTATAAAAATCTTTTCAATTTGCAAAAATAATAAATATAATGAGTTGTTAATTCTTTTTAGTAAGTTTTGTTTGAAAAAAATAAAAAATGAGTTATCGGTAAAAATTTTTATTTTCACTAAAAACAGTTATAACACACTGATTTTTAACAACTTTTATTTATTATTGACAAATAAAACAGAACAATACACACAAAACTTTTTTATTTTTAAATTTTATTTTTCTACCTTTGTGATTTGTTAAGAAAAGTATAATTATTGAATATGAGTCTTGTAAGTGCAAAAGAAGTAGCAAAAGCTATCAACCTCGATAAGTACGGCGTTGCGGGAACTTTTGGAGGTTGGGTGTTAATGAAGATACTTCGACTTTCAAAATTGAATGCTATTTATAAGCGAAATAAGCATTTGCAAGGGCTTGATTTTTTAAATGCGATTTTGAACGAATTTGAAATTCAGTTTGAAATTCCTGAAGAAGATTTACGGAACATTCCTAAAGAAGGAGCGTTTATTACCATATCTAATCATCCATTAGGAGGTATTGATGGGGTTTTGTTATTAAAATTACTTCTGGAAAAGCGTCCTAATTTTAAAATAATGGCGAACTTTTTGTTGCAACGCATTGAGCCATTAGCACCGTATGTGATGCCTGTAAATCCGTTTGAAAATCATAAAGATGCCAAATCCAGCGTATTAGGTTTCAAACAGACTATCAAGCATTTGCAAGATGGAATGCCTTTGGGGCTTTTTCCTGCTGGTGAAGTTTCTGTAAGCCGAGAAGGAAAGCTCGTGGTGGACAAGCCTTGGGAAGAAACTGCTATGAAATTAGCTAAAAAAGCCCAAGTGCCTATTATTCCTATTTACTTTCACGCCAAAAATAGCAAATTATTCTATTCGCTTTCCAAAATAAGCGAAACCTTACGCACAGCGAAACTCCCTTCGGAATTATTAACACAAAAAAAACGAACCATTTACATTCGTATCGGAAAGCCAATTCCCGTAAGTGTACAAGATGAATATAAAGATATCGAATCTTACACAGAATTCTTACGTAAGAAAACATATATCTTGGCAAATGCTTTTGAACAAGATAAAAAATTCATTCCTTTATCAACTGTTCTTAAAGCCAACCGAACGCCGAAAGCCCCTGAAGCAATCGTGCAACCCGTTGGTAAAGAGCTTATTGAAAAAGAAATCGAAACAATTACCCAAAAAGAATTTCGATTACTCAAATCCAATAATTATGAAGTTTTTCTAACGCCTTACAAAGAAATTCCTAACATTATCAAAGAAATTGGGCGATTGCGAGAACTTACTTTCCGCCAAGTAGGCGAAGGGACTAATGCTGCAATTGATTTGGACGCTTTTGATGAGTATTATTATCACTTATTCTTATGGGATACCGAAACCAAAACCGTAGTAGGTGCTTACCGAATGGGATTAGGGTCAGAAATATTCCCAAAATATGGAATTGATGGTTTCTACACACATAGTCTATTCCGATTTGAGCCTGAATTATACGATATGATGAGTAAAACCATCGAAATGGGAAGGGCTTTCATCACTCCTGAGTACCAACAAAAGCCTATGCCTTTGTTCTTACTTTGGAAAGGAATTGCTCATACTACATTGCGTCATCCAGAACATAGTTATCTATTGGGAGGCGTAAGTATCAGCAATCAGTTCTCAAACTTTTCAAAATCACTGATGATTGAGTTTATGAAGTCTAACTTTTATGACCCATACATCGCTCAATATGTACGACCCAAAAAAGAATTCAAAGTCAAACTCAAAGACCAAGATAAAGATTTTATTTTTGATGAAACAAAAGCTGACCTTAATAAATTTGACCGTATTATTGATGAGCTGGAACCTGGCGATTTGCGTCTGCCAGTATTGATAAAAAAATATATAAAACAGAACGCTAAAGTCATTGCTTTCAACGTAGACCCAATGTTTAACAATGCTATTGATGGACTTATGTACATCCGAATTGCCGATTTGCCTGAAAGTACAATGAAACCTGTAATAGAAGAATTTCAAGCCGAATTAGAGGCTAAAACTAAGGAAAAGTCTGAAAATCAAGAAAAGTAATTGTTCTCGCACGATTTATATGAACTACGCACTTAAATTTTTTGTTGCCTTTCTATTTGTTTTCACAAATAAAATTTTTGCTCAGCAACCATCTGCCTTATTTCGTATTGAAAATAACGTACTTAAAGCGTGTAACTATGAGCAAATTCCAGCTAATGGACAAATAACAATCCCTTATTTTGTCAGAAAAATTGACAAAGAAGCATTTGCTAATTGCAATAAATTAACCGCCATAGAAATACCCAATACGGTCGAAATCATTGAGCAGAGGGCTTTTTTCAATTGTACCAATTTATCATCAGTAGTCATTCCTGATTCGGTAGAACGTATTGGAAAAGAGGCTTTTGCATTTTGTTCAAATTTGGGGTCGGTACGGTTTGCGTCATCAGTACAGCATATTGAGGACGAAGCCTTCAATTCGTGTATTGCATTGGAATTCATTGAGTTACCTAACTCAGTAACTGCTTTAGGCACAGGCGTGTTTATGAATTGTACTTCTTTGAAACAAATCAAACTTTCCAACGAACTTCAAGAACTTCCTCACAAAACTTTTTATCAATGCAAATCCTTGAAAAACATTCGAATACCCGAAGCCATAACACAAATCGGAGCCAGTGTATTTGCTTATTGTGAAGGACTTTCATCGGTGGTTTTCTTAGGAAATATGGTAGAAAGAATAGGCAACGATACTTTTGAACATTGTATATCGTTGAAAGAAATTACTTTACCTGATTCTGTAACAAATCTCGGAGCAAGTACTTTTCATCATTGTACCCGACTTGAATCGGTCATTTTACCCAAATATCTTAACCAAATCAAAAACGATACATTCTTGGATTGTCACAATCTTCGTGCGGTAATTCTTCCCGAAAAATTGCAAAAAATAGGAATGCATGCTTTTCGTAATTGTCATAATATCACATATTTAGAACTCCCAAACACAGTAACTGAAATACTTTTTGGGGCGTTTAATAATTGTCGGAATCTTAAAGTCGTAAAACTATCCGAGCAACTGCATCATTTAGGAGCATTCGCTTTTGCGAATTGCCTCAGTTTGGAAAAAATTGAACTTCCTATACTGATAGTAGAAATCCACGACAAAGTTTTTTATGACTGTAAATCACTTGCTTTGGTAAAACTGTCAAACGAAATACAAGTAATTGGAGTTCAGTCATTTTACGGATGTACCTCATTGAAATCCATTACACTTCCAGCCTCAGTAACTAAAATAGACCTTGAACCGTTTTCTGGTTGTAAAAATCTAAAAAAAATACGATGTGAAGCTCCTACTCCTCCTGAAATTCGCCTTTCTTTAGGCTACAAAGGAACTATTGTGGTACCCAAAAAATACAAAAAACTTTACGAAGAAGCCGACAAATGGAAGGATTTAACAATAGAATAAAATCGTCAAAAACACCGATTTTAACAAATAATTACTACTGACACACTAAATCCTAATTCCTTTTCTTGTTCTTTTTTCTTTTTTTGCGTATTTTTGCCAATAAATTCATTAAGTACGTATGTTAAAGCAAAATTTACAACTGAAACTTTCTCAAAAATTATCTCCCCAACAAATTCAATTAATGAAGTTGGTACAATTGCCTACATTGGCTTTTGAGCAACGTATCAAGCAAGAGTTGGAAGAAAATCCTGCTTTGGAGTCGGGGCGTGAAGAGAGTGAATATGACGAATTTGCAGATGAATTTGACAATTCTTCCGATGAATATAACGACAGTGAAGTAATCGATATGGACGATATTAACATTGATGAGTATCTCAGCGATGACGAAATTCCAGAATATCGATTACACGCCAATAATTATAGCGATGATGACGAAGAAAAAGAAATTCCGTTTAGTGCCGAAGTTTCTTTTCATCAATCGCTTCTAAATCAGTTAAATACATTTACACTTTCGGGCGAAGATTATTTCATAGCCGAATTTTTAGTAGGAAGCATTGACGATAGCGGATACATACGCCGTAGCATTCAGGAGTTGACCGATGATTTAGCGTTTACACAAAATATTTATACGGAGGAAGACAACGTAAAACAAATCCGTGAGCAGGTTATTTTTCAGTTAGACCCTGCTGGTGTGGGAGCTTTCGATTTGCAAGAGTGCCTTTTGGTGCAACTTCGCCGTAAAAAATCGACACCAGCTGTCGGTTTGGCTATTGAAATTATTGATAAGGCGTTTGAGCAATTTACCAAAAAACATTACGCCAAATTGCAACAAAAATTTTCCATTTCGGAGGAAGAACTCAAAGAAGCGATACAAGAAATCGAACGACTGAATCCCAAACCAGGGAGTTCTTACTCGGGAAGCAACGTTCAGGTAGAGCAAATTATTCCTGATTTTACAATCCGCGTTAATGATAACGAACTGGAACTCAGCCTCAATGGGCGAAATGCTCCCGAACTACACGTTTCGAAAGAATATTCCGAAATGCTCGATACTTACAAAAAAGCGAGAGAAAAAACTTCTTCACAGAAAGAAGCCGTTTTCTTTATCAAACAGAAATTGGATTCTGCCAAATGGTTTATCGATGCTATCAAACAGCGTCAGCATACCCTTTTGGTAACGATGGATGCCATTATGGAACACCAGCGGGAATATTTCCTTACGGGCGATGAACTGAAAATCAAACCATTGATTTTGAAAGATATAGCGGACAAAGTAGGTATGGATATTTCTACGGTGTCGAGGGTAGCAAGTAGCAAATATGTAACTACGCCTTACGGAACAAAGCTGATAAAAGATTTCTTTTCCGAATCGATGAAAAACGACCAAGGTGAAGACGTTTCTACCCACGAAATCAAGCAGATACTGCAACGCATCATCTCCAAAGAGGATAAAAGTAAGCCTTATCCTGATGATGATTTGGCTCAATTACTCAAAGAAGAAGGCTATCCGATAGCAAGACGAACTATTGCCAAATACCGCGAACAGCTGGATATTCCTGTGGCACGACTTAGAAAGGAACTCTAATTTTTTTCAAGTTCAACAGAGTTTCAGCACAAAATTTATTAGCATAAATAGTTGATTATAAATATTTTATTTCCATTTCACCAAATGTTGAAGTATCTAAAAATTAAATGAGAAAACATCTTAAAATTAAATTCTTTCACAGAAAATGACTTTTCTAAAATATATTTTTTGGTTAATTTGGCGGATATGGTTTTACGTAGTGGTGGCTATTTTTACAATACTAACAGCTCCCATATTTTTAATTCTAACATCTACCGAAAAGTGGTATTCACAATTCTATTGGGTGGCTCGTAATTTATGGGCAAAACCAATTATTTACGGAATGGGATTTTATCCGCAAATTACTCGTTATGAGCAACTTAAAAAAGACAAAAGCTATATGCTTGTTGCCAATCACACTAGTATGACGGATATTATGCTGATGTATGTTTGTAGTAAAAATCCGTTTGTATTTGTCGGAAAAAAGGAACTTGCCAAAATGCCATTATTTGGTTATTTTTACAAGCGAGTCTCTATTTTGGTAGATAGGTCAAACCTACAAAGTCGTAAGCAAGTTTATGAATCGGCGATGAAACGACTCAATGCAGGACTTAGCATTTGTATTTTCCCTGAGGGAGGAGTTCCAACTGATGAATCAATTGTTTTAGATGAATTTAAAGATGGGGCTTTCCGATTGGCTATTGAATATCAAATTCCTATCGTTCCGATGACTTTTTTTGATAATAAAAGACGATTTCCTTTTCGCTTTTTCGCTGGAAGTATGGGACGTTTGCGAGTAAAAATACACTCTTTCGTCCATACCCAAGGAATGCAATTCGAGGATAGGAATAAATTAAAAACAGAAGTTAGAAATTTGATTTTAAACGATTTACTGATTGACCAAAAAACATACCCTTTTGACAAATCTGAAAATTTAATTTGAGAAATATATTAATTTTCGGCGATAAGCGGTCAATAGTTTTGATTTAGACACAAAACCTACATACACATCGTCTTTGACTACAGGCAAATTCCACGCTCCCGTATCTTGGAATTTCTGCATAATATCAGGCATTTTGTCTTTGCCCAAACGAATAATCTCAGGAGGTTGGTGCATTCGGTCGCTAACTTTGATACTATCGTACAGTGCTTGGTTAAACATTATTTCTCTGATATCATCTAAGGAAACTATTCCCTCAAAATATTGATTTTCAGCATTTATCACAGGAAATATATTCCGAGTAGATTTTGTGATAGCTTTGTCTATTAATTCTCCCAAATTCATTTGTGCCGTTACGGGAATAAAATTCTTTTCGATAACAGTTTCTATATCCATCAGAGTCAGCACTTTATGGTCTTTATCGTGAGTAATGAGATTCCCCTCTTGTGCCAATCGTTTAGTATAAAGTGAATGTTTCAAATAGTATTTTGATAAGGCAAACGATACCGAGGCAACAAGCATCAGAGGTACAAAAAGTGTATATCCGCCCGTAAGTTCCGCAATTAGGAAAATCGCTGTCAATGGAGCGTGTAACACTCCAGCCACCAAGCCTGCCATTGCTACAAGTGTAAAACTCGCTAACGGCACGGCATGCCCAAAAATAGATAATTGATTAAATGTTCGAGCCACCAAATTTCCTAAAATTCCGCCCGTAAAAAGTGCTGGAGCAAACACCCCTCCTATGCCTCCTGCTCCCACCGTGGTTGCCATTGCTACAACTTTGAAAAGTACCAATCCCAACATCAATGTAATGATAGACCAAGGATTGTCTACCTCCCACCCAAACGCATTTTGCAATACTTCTTTGGGATTTCCGCTGATAAGTTGGTTCATCACCTCAAACCCTTCTCCGTATAATGGAGGAATAAAAAATACGACCAATCCTATCATCAATCCGCCAAAGAATAAACGCTTCAACTGGCTATCAATTTCTTCAAAATAAGCTGTAATTTGCTGAAAAATAGTACAAAAATAAATGGAAACCACTCCTGCCAAAGCTCCTAAAACAACGTAATAAGGTACATCAGCTAAAGTAAATTCTCCTTCCAAATTGATAGGCATCAATATCTCATTCCCAAGAAAAAAATAAGATGTAAGCACCGCCAATAATGAAGCTGCCATCAGCGGTAAGAGCGACATCAGTGTAAGCTCCAAGCTAAATACCTCAATGGCAAAAATTATAGCTGCCACAGGAGCTTTAAACATCGCCGCCATTGTAGCCGAACACGCACAAGCGATAAGAAGCGTTCTATCGGATTGGTTTACGTGAAATAAGCGACTCAAATAGGAACTAAAGCCTGCTCCCGAAATTACCATAGGTCCTTCCAACCCTACTGACCCTCCGAAACCTACTGTGAAAGGTGCCGTAAGCAAACTACCATACGTATGATATGTTGGGATAATGCCTTTGAGTTTCGATATCGCATAAAGTGTATAGGGAATCCCCGGTTCTAAACGTTTTCTAATTACATACCGAAGTATAAAATAAACAATTAAAAAACCTATCGTGGGAAAAACAAAATAAAACGCTCTGTGATACGATGCTATCAAACCATTTTGCAATACAAACTGAATGAAAAGGGTTAGCTTTTTGATTAATACGGCAAAAATTCCCGAAACAATCCCAATAACACCACATAAAATAAGAATAAATTGGCGATTGGTAAGGTTTTTTGCCTTCCAAAATAAAAAATTAACAAATAAATTTTTCTTTTTTATCGCCATACTCCTTCTGTTCTCATTGCTAAATTAGCAAGGATTATAACTTCGGTTGTTATGTTTTTTATTATTTAGTACAAAAAATCTAATGTCCCACCTAATAATATTTCTAATATAAAAATCAATAAATACAAAGATAGCACTACAATCGTGAAAATTCCGAGAAATTTATAATGTGATTTTAAATTTTCAAAAACTTCAGAGAATATTATCCGATTAGCATTTTAATGAATTACTTATATTTTGAGCAAAATCATACAAATATTTCAACGAAAGAAATAAATACACGCAATTCCTAAATAAATTACAACAAAAAACACTAAAAAACACCCTAATCCCCTCAAAAGCAGTAAAAAACAATGTCATTAATACAATGATTCCCAAACCTATAAAACCTAAAATTGCTAAAAGTTTTGCCCATTTGGCAATTTCTTTTAAGTTAATTTGTATTGAAGGAGTAATTTCCTATTTTTACTCTTTTGCGGTAAATAGTTGATTTTCCATTTTATAATGTATTTGATGAATATCCGTTTCCTTTCATCAGAAATTTATAAAAAGAAACGGATATTCGTGTTGTTTTTATTATCGTTCAAATTCTTTTAATGTACTGATAATGATTTCGATACACTCTTTTAATTGGTTTTCGTTAATCACCAACGGCGGAGCGAAACGAATGATGTTTCCGTGTGTAGGTTTTGCCAATAAGCCCTTATCACGCATACGCAAACAGATGTTCCACGCGGTGTCGCTCTCTTCGGTGTCGTTGATTACTACGGCATTGAGTAAGCCTTTACCGCGTACTGTTGTAGCAATATTTGAGGTTTCGATGTAAGCTCCTATTTCTCTGCGGAAAATTTCTCCCATCTTTTGGGCGTTTTCTGCCAGATTTTCGTCTTTTACCACTTGCAACGCCTCAATGGCTACCGCCGCCGCTACGGGGTTTCCTCCGAAGGTGCTTCCGTGTTGTCCTGGTTTGATGACGTGCATCACCTCATCGTCCGCCAAAACCGCACTCACTGGGTAAGTGCCACCGCTCAACGCCTTTCCTAATACCAAAATATCTGGTTTCACATTCTCGTGATCAACTGCCAAGCGTTTCCCCGTACGAGCCACGCCCGTTTGTACCTCATCGGCGATAAATAATACGTTGTGTTTCTCACAGATAGCTTTTGCTCCGCTTAAAAATCCGTCCGAAGGAACGTACACCCCTGCTTCGCCTTGTATGGGTTCTACTAAAAACCCCGCAACATTCGGATTTTCAGATAGAAAACTTTCCAAAGCCTCCAAATCATTATACGGAACGGAAGCAAACCCCGGTGTATAAGGTCCAAAATTTTTACGTGCATTTTTGTCCGAAGAGAATGAAACTACCGTAGTGGTTCGTCCGTGGAAATTTTGTTCGCAGACTACAATAATTGCTTGGCTTTCAGGAATATTTTTTCGTTCATACGCCCATTTACGACATATTTTGATAGCGGTTTCTACTGCCTCAGCTCCTGTGTTCATCGGTAGCATTTTTTCAAATCCGAAATATTCGGTAATATATTTTTCGTAAACGCCTAATTTGTCATTGTAAAACGCTCGTGAGGTGAGGGTTAAAGTCTGAGCCTGTTTGGTCATTGCTCCGATAATTCGAGGGTGGCAATGTCCTTGATTTACAGCCGAATATGCCGAAAGAAAATCGAAATATTGTTTTCCTTCCAAATCCCAAACATATACGCCTTCTCCTTTGCTCAACACCACAGGTAGCGGATGATAATTATGAGCTCCGTACTTGTCTTCAAGTGCTATCGCTTGTTGCGATGATAATTTTTCTGTTGTCATATCGTTAAATTAAATAAATCGTTAAAAAGTTTGGCAATATACGAAATAGATTTTTCTTTCCCAAAAACATTGAGATTTTAATGTAAAATAAGGGATATTTTCGGCTTTTCTTAAAAAAAAAGAGATACTATATTAGCATCTCTTTTCGCTTATAAATCATTGTAAATCAATCTAAATGTCCGAATTTTCCTTGTTCAAAATCTTTATAGGCTTGAATCAACTCATCACGAGTGTTCATCACGAAAGGTCCATAAGCAGCGATAGGTTCTCCGATAGGCTCACCACTAAGCACCAATATTTTAGTATTCGTAAGGGCTTCTAATTCAAATGTTTCGCCATCTTTTTTGAACATTACGAAATGGTCAGTAGGGATATTTTCTTGATTGTTGATACAAACACTTCCAGAAATTGTAACCAAAACCGTAGTGTAATTAACTGGGAAAGAAAGTATTACTTTATTACCTTCTTTCAAATTTACATTGTACATATGGATAGGCGTAAAGGTCGAAGCCACTCCTTTTGTATTTTGAAATTCGCCTGCAATAACTTCTACTTCGCCATTCCCCTCTGCAATAGGCACTCGCGGAATGTTTTTATTCATAATCGCCTGATACTTAGCAGGAGTTGTTTTGTATTTTGCTGGTAGATTTACCCATAATTGCATCATCTGAAAAACGCCTCCTTTTTTGCTCCACTCGGTTTCGTGAAATTCTTTATGAAGCACACCATTCCCTGCGGTCATCCATTGTACATCGCCCTCACCGATAACACCTCCGCCACCAGCACTATCTCCGTGTTCTACCTTGCCTTGATAAGCGATTGTAACCGTTTCAAAACCTTTATGAGGATGTACATCCACTCCTTTGGGAATTTCGGAAGGTGGAAAATGATATGGTGCATTGTAATCCATCATAATGAATGGGTCTGTACGCTCCATCGAATAGGTAGCGGGAATAAAATTATGTACCCGAAAACCATCTCCTACGAAGTGTGGAGTGCCAGGTTTAATTACTTTTTCTATGTTTTTTGTTGCCATAATATATTGATTTTTAATTAAAAATATTTGTTTTGTCAATATTCAAAAACGGATTGTTTAGGTTTGGATTATCTTCGATGTTGTAACGAGCCATTTTTCGTTTGAAATGTTGTTTCCAAAGTTGCAATACTTCATCTTCGTAAGCCACCAGATTTGAAAAATCAGTTTTAAGAAACTCTATTTCAGGATGTAACAATTTTCCAATTCGATTGAGTTTGTTTGTTTCTTCCTCAGGAAATTGGGAGTGTATGAAAATCACACTTGCCGTTAATCCATGTAATTTTTCAATAGCTTGTTCTACGTCGCTAACCGTTTCAAAATGTATATTTTTGTGCTTTTTTGAAACTGATGTTATATCGGCAGTTATGTTAGCGACATTTAAAATCGTAAACTTATTCATAAATTTTTCTCCTTTTATTTCTGATACAAAGATACAAATAATCACAATACAAAATTTATTAATTACACTATATTCACTTACTATACACATATATACTAATTGATTTTCAGCAAGATATATTTTTTTGTACTTCATATCATTTTCTTTGAATTTCTATTTTAAAATCACATGAAAACAATTTAAAAAACTGTTTTTCAAATAAATAATACTTTTCATGTTCAAAAAACATGTTTATTTTGCTACTATGTGGCAAAAAACTGAAACGTTTTACCCATCATTATACAAAAAAGTGGATAAAATATAGCTTTTCTTTTGCTAAAATATTTATATTTGCAATACTTAATATAGCAACTAACAATAAATCATAAATATGAAAGAAAATAATGAATATATTGAAACACAAGCTGTTTTGGACACCATTGATGTTATCGGAGGGAAGTGGAAATTTCCTATTATTTGTAGCCTTTCTCAAGGAACAAAACGTTTTAAAGAACTTGAAAACGACCTCAAAGGAATTTCGCCCAAAGCCCTTTCTAATGCACTTAAAGAATTGGAAATAAACGGATTAATAAACAGAGAAGTATTCCCTACTGTACCTATTACTGTGGAATATAGCCTAACTTCGTATGGTAAAGACCTACGTCCTATGTTATTAGCCTTGCAAGAATGGGGAAAGAAACATCGTGAAAAGGTCAAAAACAGTAAATGATACCATACCTATCATACAAAATGAAAATCATAAACTTGGTTAAAGTTTTACAAAACACTTAGTTGCATGATTGAATTTTAGATATTCTATTTTTCAAAATATGTAAAATGCTGAAAATAAATAATATAAAGTAATATTATCAAAACATACTTCAAGAGAGTACAAAAACATTGTTTATGTAAAAATATGTAAATAAAATAGTTACATCATATAAGGAATAAAATTTGTATTTTGTTTCTAAATATTTTTTTATACTTTTGCCTTGATTTAATTTAATATATAGCAACATGAAAAAAACTTTTTTTACATTATTCTTGATGTGGAGCATAACAGCTTGTTCCATGAAAGAAGCCACAGAAGTGGTAAATGAGAGTGATAGTACTAAAAAAACTCTCACCATCAACTATGATTTTATAATTTCTCCTGAAACTGTGAGAGGGGATTTCCGTACTTTTTTACAAGGAGTGGTATCCACTTATGACAAGGTGCTTATCAAAAATGGGACATATGAAATAGAAGTCCTTGATAGAGGGGGAGTCAAGCCAAAAAATGGCTGTACCATAACTTTTGAGCCTAATGCAAAAATAAAAGTAAAACCAAATAATTTTGAGGTTTATTCCGTTTTTAATTTAAGTGGTAGAAAAGATATTACATTTTGGAATCCAACTTTAGAAGGGGATAAATATACTCATAAAGGTTCTACAGGAGAGTGGGGGCATGGGATTAGCTTAATGAATTGTAGTAATATCACTATACATAATGCGAATATTTCAAAGTTTTGGGGTGATGGGCTTTATTTCAATGGATGTAGTAATGTAAAGATACACAATCCCATATTGGATGATAATAGACGTGAAGGAATTACTATTATATCTTGTGAAAATGTAGATATATATAACCCTATAATATCAAACACTACAGGCACAAGTCCCGCTTTTGGAATAGATATAGAACCTAACTTTAATGGAGAACATGTAAAAGCTCTAAAAATATATAATGCTGTATTTAGAAACAATGCCCAAAAACAAGGCAAAGAATACCCTGCAGGCTTTGCTTTATCTACACATCAAGTTGATAAAAGTTTAGCTCCAAACAAAAAACAATTTGTCCCTACTATCTTTGATATAGAGCTTATTAACCCTACATTTTACGGTGATGCTCTGTTGATTTCTGTACCAGGAAATAATACACATGGAAAAATAATTGTTAAAAACCCTATGTTTTACGAAACAAGGGAATCAGCTTTATTCTTTTACAACCATCAATCAAACAATTTTAAGACAGAAATTATCAACCCTACGCTAACCAATTGTGTAACATTACAAGAACGATCTATTTACTATGTTCCAATTCTTTTCCGATGTAGTGATAGAGCCGTCAAAACTACTGGTTCTAGAAATATTCTTATTAAAAACCCAAAAATCATAGCTGATAATAAAGCTAAATATAGAGCTAATGCTATTAGAAATATTACGCCTAGTAAATTTACGGAAGACATGAGAGATGTTGCTATTGAAAATTTAGTAGTGAACGGATACGAGATTCCTTTTCTTAATAATAGAGGGGGAAATGACCAAAGCACATATTCTATCTTACATAGTAAATTTTCGCTTTCACTTAACAAAGAAAATAGTAAATTACCTAACGTAGTATCAGAAGCTGTTGTTTCTAAAACACTTAACAACTCCCTAATTAATTTCAGAGAAAACACAAATGACCCCATCATATATCTAAATAACGATATCCCTATTTCTGGATTTGAATTATATTACGCAAACAACTCTGTTAATAAGGTTCCTTTAAAATTAATCTTCGGGACTAAAACTTCTCCAACAAAAAAAATGGTACAGAAGACTGGAGAGACTCAGCGCTCATCAAACGGTATTACAATCCCATATGGGGCACATGTAACACTCATAAAAAAGGGAGCTAATAGTTGGGAAATAATTAAAACGAAATCTTCAAACAATGTAACATATTAGTTTTAAAAAGGTTATTCTGTGATATTTAATATTTAGTAGAATAACCTTTTTCTTTTAATCATTCATTAAACTATACAAAAGTATTATCAAAATGTTAAATACTTTTCAATTTAGAAAAAACCTTGTACCTTTGCCAAAAAATTTCAGAGAACAAAAATATAATAAAAAGCTATGTCTTTTACACAATTAGCAGAAAAAAAAGTTTTAGTTACGGGAGGAGCAGGTTTTATTGGCTCTAATCTTTGTGAAAAATTATTAGAAATAGGAGCTATTGTTACTGTTTTAGATAATTTTTCCACAGGACATAAACACAATATTGAATCATTCTTATCTAATAAAAATTTTACTTTAATTGAGGGGGATATCCGTGATTTGAACACTTGCAAAAAAGCCTGTGAAGGTCAGCAATATGGTCTTCATCAAGCGGCTTTGGGTTCAGTTCCTCGTTCTATCAACGACCCTATTACAAGTAATGACGTAAATGTAGGAGGATTTCTTAATATGCTTGTTGCAGCAAGAGATGCTGGTGTAAAAAGATTAGTTTACGCGGCAAGTTCTTCTACCTATGGCGACTCTAAATCACTACCCAAAGTAGAAGATATTATCGGAAAACCTCTTTCGCCGTACGCTATCACAAAATACGTCAATGAGTTATATGCCGATGTTTTTAAACGCACTTATAACTTTGATACTATTGGACTTAGATATTTCAATGTCTTCGGAAGAAGGCAAGACCCAAAAGGAGCATACGCTGCCGTAATTCCAAAATTTGTAATTCAATTAATTAATCACGAATCTCCTACAATTAACGGAGATGGGACATACTCTCGTGATTTTACTTACATTGATAATGTAATACAGATGAATCTATTATCCTTGATTTCAGAAAATGAAGAAGCTGTAAATCAGGTGTATAACACAGCCGTTGGCGACAGAACAACCATCAAAGATATGGCTGAAT
>JAUNHN010000220.1 GCA_030523915.1 Capnocytophaga sp.
GTCTATTAACTCCACAACTCGTAAAAAATAAAAATGTAGCAAATAAAATACATTTCACCATAACATTAATTTTTAGTGTTAATATAGAAAGAATCAATAATAGTTATATATCCATTTTTAGATATTTTATAGAGTATAGCTACCTCTTCATTGTGATTTCCATATGAATTTAGTTGTTCCCAATTTTTTATTTTTCCTTCTAACAAACCTTGCATAGCTTCATAAGAGATATAATCTATCTTATAAATATCCTTTAAAAAAGTGTATCTATATAATTTTGTTCTCAATGTATTAAATCCTTCAAGTTTATCTTCCTCCAACATTTTTTCACTTTCTACTACACCTTCTTCTACCCATTCTTGAAAATATTGATTTGAAAGACCAAGAGTTACATTTATCATTGCTCCTAGCAAAGGATTACTACTACGTAATGCTGTCATTATAACTCCCTCCATTGCATCACCTATATTTCCTCCCTTGGCAAAATCTGTTATATCATAAAACTTATCGAATATTTTTGCACAATCTCTCAATAAATAAAGACTTTTTACACGATGACTTGTTTGTTCAAAAAAACTATATTGTGAAATTCCCTTAGTAGTTTTTCCTTTTACAAAAGCACCTTTGTTAGGAGCTTGCTGATAAGAAACGTTACGTCCATCAGCTAATTGCTCTGTTACTGTGGTTCTTCTATGTCGAGCACCTTGTATTACATCTCCAAAATTAGTTCCTAACTGTCCTTTTTCTATTTTTGCCAAAACAATCATCTCAGATTGATCAGTTATCCATTTTTTCACCCGTTCCGAGATTTTTTCACCTGCATATCCATTAACCCAATCTTGCAAAGCATCAACAAATATCATCAACTCTCCTCTTTGTGAATATATCTCAGGAAAATAATATTCTGCTGATGGACAAGCAGGTTTTATGTAAATATCTCTATTATTTCTTACTTTAAGATGATAGTCTGTTTCTTGCGGAAATATTTTTTCTGATATTTTTTTGTTAGCACAACTAATTTTCCAATAAAGTTCAATGGCACTATTGGCAAAAGGCAGTCCTTTTTCAGCATCAATATGTTCTTTCCAATGGGGTTTTAAGTACACTTCTATTACAGCAAGGTTATTTTTGACAAGTACTACTCTTGGACTATCAATTTTATCGTCAGGGTTCCACAGATCGTGCCATAAAAAATGGTCATAGTCATAAAGCTGAACCGTAAGTTTCTTACCATCTTCTATCCCAAAGGTTTCTATCACAAAATACACCGTGTCTTCCAAGTAGGCTTCTTTTATTTGATTTACTCCGTGTTTGTCTTTACTCCAATAGCCCTTTACTATTTTAGGCTTCGTCTTGTACGGAGGCAATGGCGTACCCGTAGTATCTATACTGGTAGGAATGTTTATCTGCCCTGAGGTTATGAATTTTAGTTCGTGATTTTCCAAAGGGTTATTGCCCTGCATCTTACCTGTTATCTGTATACTTGAACCTTTAATCAGTGCTTTCCTATTTTGAAAAGATACTGTAGCCGTGTTTTGCCAATCGCCTATCACTGAAAGCACCTCAAACTTGTCTATCAGTGTAAAATTCATAGGGGTCTTTTCTATTATCGTGCCTACTAATTTGTCTTGTATGGTAGGAGTATCATTCTTAACAGAAAATGTCCCAATATGAGGGCCTAACTGTATATCCGCTCCGTCAATCACAAAAAGCTGGTTTTCCTTGGCGGCTAACTTCGCTTCGTGCGCTTGCTCTACCGCTTGAGCTTCTTTCGAATAAAGATAACTATTAAACAAAGTCTGATCTTCTTCCGAAAAATCATCATCTGATATTTGTGAGAATCTTAGCTCTTCGTCATTTAAAGTATTGTTCCCAGACATAATAACTTATATTTTGTGTTAGACAATTCTTTTTGTATTTCTTGTATTTGTGTTCCTTTATAGATATATTTCTGAAAGGGTTCAGTTTGGATTATTTTTAGTGCGTTTTCTGCATTCCCCTGATAAAAATCTTTTAGAGATTGCCATTGTCCGTTAAAAAACAAACCATACATCTGATTACTTCCCAAAAAATCAACAAATAATGCTTTGTCAGAAACTGTCGCTTCTATGTGTTCTATATAACTATCCACCTCTTCACCTTTGTGGTCTTTTAGAATTTCTTGTTTTATTTTTTGCCATTGTTTTTGTACTTTTTTATATCCGTATATG
>JAUNHN010000053.1:0-15761 GCA_030523915.1 Capnocytophaga sp.
GGTTTTTACCTTTTCTTTATCGGCTTTATAGTTTTTTATTTCTTGGTTTTTGGCTTCTATTTTTTGGTTTAGAGCCTCGTATTTGGGCTGAAACTCTTGTGTTACGGCGGTTGTTTTTTCGGCTGTAATGGTTTGGTATTCTGCCTTTTCGGCATCGGTAAATTTCTTTAAGAATAGCAAACTTGGTTTTACAGTAGCCCCACTGGCTATGAATACATCTTGCGGAATGGAGGTTATCAGTACAATTTTGGCTTTGCTTTCTACAAAATCACGGATTTTTTGCAAGTTGGTATTGTTTAAAACGCCTTCTGGTAGCACAATACCCATTCTTCCGCCAGGTTTTAGCAGGTTGATACATCTTTCTATAAAAAGCACTTCGGTAAGGGTACTCATAGCCCCTGTTTGGTATAGGTCAATGAGTGGTTTGCCAATGTTGTTATTTACTTGTTTTAGGGCGTTGTCATAGGCTTCGCCGTAGCGTTCTTGGTATTTTTTAATGCGTTCTTGGTCGGTGTATTTATCGGTTTCGGTGATTTTAAGGGTTCTTTCTACCCTTGCTCCAAAAGGCGGATTGGTAAGAATCACATCAAAGCGATTTTCAAAAATTCCATTTACATTGAGCAGTCCATCGTTATGATGCACACCGCCGTGTCCGTCTCCGTGCATTATCATATTCATTTTGGCGGTACGGCTCATTCGTGGATTGGCATCGGTTCCGAAAATGCAATCGTGGCTCAGGGTTCGCAAACGGCTTTTGTGGTTGCTAATTTCTAATTCGGTATTGAGTTTTGCAAAATGGTCATTTACAGTTTCATCTATTTCTGTTTTTTTGGTTTCGGAAAGATTTTCATAATTCTCGGAATAAAATTCGGTCTTGATGTTTTCTTTTGCGGTTTGTATGTCGTTTTCTATTTTAGAGCGAACATATTCAAAGGCTTTGATAAGAAAACCACCGCTACCACAACAAGGGTCGCAAATTTTTTCGTTTTCTTGTGGGTCAAGCACCTCTACCATAAAATCTACAATGGTGCGTGGGGTAAAAAACTGCCCCAACTCGCCACGGAAAGTTTTTCCAAGAAATTCTTCAAAAGCAATTCCCTTCACATCATCGGAAGTGGTAGAAAGGTTGTAAATTTCTAATTCTTTTACAATGGCTTCAAAGCTATTTTCGCGAATGCGAATGATTTCGTTCGGCTCAAACAAATCATCGTCTTTAAAGTCTTCTTTGGTTTGTTCAAATAAAAATTGATAAAAATCTTTTCCGTCTTTGGGTTTGTATTTTTCGTAGCTTTCTTTGTCGGATTTAAAGGCATTTAACGAAAAAATTTGATTGTCTTTGTTTGTTCTTTCGTAACGGATTTTGATGAACAAGATTTTAGAAATTTCGTCAAAAGCGGCTTCGGGCGAAAGTTTGTCGTTATTGCGAATAATATTGTGGCATTTAAACAATAGTTTAGAAAATTCATCACGCGTAAAAGCCTTGGTTTGCTTTAATAACTCGTTGATTTTCTTTTCGCTTTTAAGTTCTTCTGCCGTAGGAATATTTATAATTTCTTCTAATTTTTTAGGTTTATGCCCTTTGATAACCCTAAAAATTTTGGTTTCTTTCAAGTTGGTAGTAACAAAGAAATCGGCACCTGCCCACGAAGCATAATTATATCCTTGAAAACAATCTTCTTCACGAATGGTAATATGTTCGGCTTTGCACTCTATTACAATCACCGGACTTTTATCTTCTAATTTGTCTTTTTCGTTTCTATAAATAGCAATATCAGCCATAGAACGCCCTTGCCCTCTTTTAGAGTTATTTACTTTGACTTCTTGCTCCATTTGTTCGATTTTGAATCCATAAGCATTTATCAATCGGCAAATATACTCTTGTCTTACCTTTTCTTCGGGTTTCAAAACCAGCCATTTATCTTTTAATGGTGCGTATATTTTGTTGTCTTTTATTTGAATTTCCATACTTTATAAATTGATTGTACAAAAACCAAGAATATGTTTTTAAGATTAAAAAATTAGATTTGGAATAATTCAAACGAATTATCCTTTACTAATTCAAGGTGCAAAAGTACGATTTTTTAGGATATTATGTCATAACAATTATGAAAATCATTTTTTTCATAAATATTTGCCCACGGCGGCTCGCCGTACGCAAAAAGATTGCGTAGCTCTGTTTTACCTTTGCCCCAGAAAAAGAATAAAACGATGAAAGTAACAGGAAAAAACATCATTAATTGGGGTTTCCGCGAGGGGAAATGGATTGGCGAAGCCCTGAAAACCATCAACGAAAACGATTGGGAAGAAGCCGAAATTTTGGCGTATTTGGAGCAATTCCGATTGCCTGACCCTATTCCGCTGAAAACACAACACGCTGATTTCGTGGTAAATATACACCCTGAAAATCCGTTGGAGGAAGACAATGTGCAGAAAGTCATCGCCACGATGCGAAAACTCCTCAAAACGCCTACGCTCGAAAAAGGTGCGTTGATGCCCGATGCTTGTCCCACAGGAAAGGTGGGAATTATCCCCGTGGGTGGGGTGGTGGTGGCGAAAAATGCCATTCACCCAGGGTTTCATTCGGCGGATATTTGTTGCTCGGTGATGCTTACCGACCTCGGAAAAATTGACCCAAAACAAGTGCTGGATGCGGCTCATCAATCTACGCACTTCGGTTACGGAGGTCGCCCACGAGGTCAGCAACTACCTATGAGTGAGGAACTTATAAAGGCTTTTGGCGAAAATCAATTTTTGAAGAATCCCAAACTCATCAGCTCGGCAAGGGAGGCAATGGGAACGCAAGGCGATGGCAACCATTTTCTTTTTGTGGGGACTTCCAAACTTACGGGAAACACGATGCTGGTAACGCACCACGGTTCGCGAGCGGCAGGGGCGGAACTTTATAAATTGGGGCTGAAAGTTGCCCAAAAATTTCGCCCAATTCTTTCGCCTGAAACGATGCCCGAAAACGCGTGGATTCCCTTTGATACCGAGGAGGGACAAGCCTACTGGGAAGCCCTACAACTTATCCGCCGTTGGACGAAAGAAAACCACGAATCCATTCACGATTTAACGCTGAAAAAACTCGGCGTAACGGCGAAAAATAGGTTTTGGAACGAGCATAATTTTGTCTTCCGAGACGGCGATTTGTTTTACCACGCCAAAGGGGCTACTCCACTGGATACCAAGTTTTTACCAGAGGAAAACGAGCTGCGACTTATTCCGCTGAATATGGCTGAGCCTGTTTTAATTGTGAAAGGGACGACCAACGAGCGAAACATCGGTTTTGCACCGCACGGAGCAGGGCGAAATTTCAGCCGAGGCGAACACCGCCGAAGCAAGGCTCACCAGACCATAGAGGAGGTTTTTGCCGAGGAAACGGCAGGGCTTGATGTGCGGTTTTTCAGTGGTGAGATTGACATTTCCGAGCTTCCGTCAGCCTACAAAAACGCCGAAAATGTACGCAAACAGATTGCGGAATACGGTCTGTGCGAAATCGTAGATGAGGTGCTTCCGTACGGCTGTATTATGGCAGGTGATGTGGAGAAAAACGCTCCGTGGAGAAAAGGTCGGTAGAAATCCTCTCCCCATTCACATACTCTGCTCCAAGTATTCGCAGACTACCTCTCCCAAGAAGAGGGGCTTTTGTTGCGTAATGTAGGGGCAAATTATATTTGCCCAAAACATCGCCACCAAAAATACATAAAAGGGCGTAAGCATTACGCCCCTACGCGTTCCCAACAAATAAAATAAGGATTAATTGCGATTGCTTCGCCAGTTCGATTCGCTCGTGCTGCCCCTACGGATTGCGTGAATAAATATAATCGCGTGTCGAGGCTCTCGACTAACATTAATTTGTTGTAAGTCCGCCATCTACGGCAAAAATCGCTCCTGTAATCCAATTGGCATTGTCCGAAGCCAAGAAAACCGCCATTTTACCTACATCTTCCACAGTACCAATATGTTGCAACGGATAAATACTTTTTACCATTTCGTGAAAAGCGGTTTGTTTTTCGGTGGGTAAATTGGCTAAATTGCGGTCAAATTGCGGTGTGGAAATACTCCCTGGGGCAATAGCATTGACCCTAACTCCCAGATTTCCAACCTCAAACGCCAACGATTTTGTAAAAGAATTTATCGCCCCTTTCGTGATAGAATATGCCGTTGTAGTGCGACCAATGAGCATTCTGTGAGCAAAATAAGACGAAATATTAATAACATTTCCTTTGCTTTCCGCAAGTTGAGGTAAAAGGCTCTGTGTCAGCAGATAAGGCATTTTCACATTGAGATTTAGATGCAAATCCAAAAGAGTTTCATCGGTTTCTGCAAAGGGTACAAATTTTCCAATTCCAGCATTATTGACCAAAATATCTATTTTTGGGAAGCACTTTGTAATTTCTTCCGAAAGTGAAAAAATCTGTTTTGTATCGCTCAAATCTACTGAAATACAATGAATTATAACCGAATATTTTGCTAATTTTGATTTTGCTTTTTCCAACTTTTTGGCATCTCTTCCGATTAAAATCAAATTCGCTCCGTTTTGGGCAAAAGCCTCCGCAATACCCAGCCCAATGCCATCGCTTCCGCCTGTGATGACGGCGTTTTTGTTTTGTAACATTTTAATAATGAATTACTTATCGTTGATTACTTCTTTTAAAATATTCATTCCGTTTATTGCCGATGGAAATCCTGCATAAATAGTCATCAGGTACATAACTTCTTTGATATTTTCTTGGGAAAGCCCTATATTTAATCCTGCTTTTATGTGAAATTTGAGTTGAGACTGTGCGTTTCCCATTGCTGCAAGAGCCGAAATTGTAGCAATTTGTCTATGCTTAATGTCCAAATTGTCTCTTGAATAAATATCCGCATAGCCAAATTCTAAGATGTATTTTACCAAATCGGGAGCTAAATTGTTAAAATTTTGTCGCAATATATCTGCTTGATTTGGAGCAAGTTTCGCAAGTTCCTGCTCTCCTAACTTTAATCTGTTTTTAGTTTTCTTTTGAGAAGGTAAGTTGCCTATTTTGTCTTTTATTCCGTGTTGTTGGCGTTCTTGCAAAACTTCTTTCAGAGCATTCATTGCGTTGATAGCCTTTGGAAAACCTGTATAAGAAGACATTTGCAGGATAACCTCAATCACTTCATTAACAGAACTGCCCGTATTTAAAGCTCCATTGAGATGGACTTTGAGTTGAGGTTCTGCATTTCCCATTGCTGTCAAAGCTGCAACCACAGCAATTTCTTTGGATTTTAAATCTAAACCTTCGCGAGAATAAATATCGCCAAACGAATATTCAATAATATATCTTCCCAAATCGGGAGCAATATCTTTTAAGCTGTTGATGACTTTTTCACCAGCCTCACCGTCAATTTCTTTGAGTTTTTCCCAACCTCTGTTAAATCGTTCTGTGTTCATATCTTTATTATTATCAATGTTTTGAGCAAAGCAAAAGTGCGTTAGTAGCAAAGTAAATAATGTAAAAAATTCTTTTCTCATAACTTATAATTCTTTCTTTAAAGCAATCGTGATTACAAATAAAATTCATTTGCAAAATTATTACAATATTTTTATATAACAAATAATTATTGTAAATAATCTACAATCTGTTTTAGATAGTCTCTGTAATTCAATGATTTAAAAAAATTAAAATGCTGGAAATTTGTAAAATATTTTCAAAAGAAGTACTTTTGTGGCGTAGTTTGTAATTTTATTTAGCAAAATGGAAGACGAAAAAGACCTTTGTTTTGATTATGATTTTTTGGAAAAATTGGTTGTAGGCATAGGCGAAGTCTCGCAGATAACGGGCATTCCCACACGGCAAATTCGCTATTGGGAAGACAAAGGAATTGTAAAAAGTATGACCGAAGAAGAGGGTAAAAACCGCCGTTACGACTACAAAAACATCAAAAAAATGCTTCTGATAAAGGAACTTTTGGACGAAGGCTACACCCTTGATGCCTCTGCCGAAAAGGTCAAAAAACGAATGGAAATGATTACCGAAACATTTAATAAATTAAGGCGGTAGGTATAAATCCTCTCCCCATTCATATACTCTGCTCCAAGTATTCGCAGACTACCTCTCCCAAGGAGAGGGGTTTTTGCGTAATGTAGGGGCAAATTATATTTGCCCAAAACATCGCCACCAAAAGGGCGTAAGCATTACGCCCCTACGCGTTCCCAACAAATAAAATAAGGGCAAATGTGATTTGCCCCTACGGATTGCGTGAATAAATAATTGCCCATCGGTGCTACCTGCTACCTACTCGGCGGATAAAAATCCATTCCGAGTTTTGTACCGCGGAGCATTGCAGGGGTGTAGCGGTAGAAATCGGCTTTACTCCAATCAAAATGGGTTTGAATTTCGTTTTCTCGCTCATTTTCAATGAGTTCCACCAAATTGGGGTTGAGCATCACCGTTTTGCCAAGTGCGATAAAATCCGCCCAGCCCGTGTTGTAAGCCTCCAAAATCTGCTCGGCGGTGTAAAGATTGCCCACGCCTATAAAGGGAAGTCTGCCGTTTATCTTATTGAAAACCAATTCCATACGAAACTCATCATCGCCACCACCTCGCCTTGCTTTTTTGTAAAAATCCCAAAGCGAAATGTGCAAATATTGAAGCGGTTTTTCGGCGAGTTTATCCACAAAAGCGAGGGTATCGTCCATCGTTAAGCCGTTTTCACCAGCTTCTTCGGGCAAAAATCGGTAGCCGATGATAAAATCAGGGCGGTGGTATTTTTGTCGCATTTGGTCGATGGCATTGATGATTTCAAGCGGAAAATTAAAGCGTTTTTCGCGTGTTCCGCCCCAAAAATCGTCTCGCAAATTGGTGTTTGCCGACACAAATTGCTGAATGAGCCACCCATTCGCACCGTGAATTTCCACGCCGTCCAGCCCTGCTTTCAGAGCCAATTCCGCCGCGTAGGCAAAATGTTGCACCATTTCCCAAACTTCCGCCTCGCTCATCGCACGAAAACGCCCAAACGCATCGCCACTTGGGGCAACCACATCGTGTCCTTGCGTTAAAAATTTTTGAGCTCGTGAGCCAGAATGGGCGATTTGCACCACGATTTTTGCCCCTTGTTGGTGGGAAATTTCGGCGTATTCTTTCAATGTCGGAATATGCCGCTCGTCAAAAGCATTGGGACTTTCAAAACCGATGCCGCTGGGGTGAACATTGGTAAAAGGCATCACAAAAAGCCCAAAACCTTCAAAGCGATTTTGCCAAAATCTACGCCCCGAAGCGGTAAGTTCGCCGTCTCTGCCCGAATCGTAAATGGTTAAGGGTGCGACTGTTAGGCGGTTTTTGATTTCCACGCCATTGTTCAAAGTATAGGGCTGAAATAAAGGTTTGTATTTTGCGTTCATCACATTTTTTTATTTTTGTTAAATTCTCCGAGAGTTTTTTGTAAATGTCAAGGTTTTTTGCTCAAAATTTTGAAATATTACCTAATTATTTCATAATCACATTTTTTAATATGATATTCCATATAATTCTTAGATATAGAACTGTAACCTTTTAATATAATATCATTTTCTTGTCTAACAATTTCTTGTATTAACTCAAAAGATTCTATTTCTTGTTCTTTTAGGATAACTTCTTGTGGTTGAGAAAAAGCGTCTTTACTAACATAAATTGTTACTATATTTTCTTCCCAATCTTTAATGATTATTTTTATATTTTTGATATATTCTTTGTTAGGAATAAAATAAACTTCATCATAGTAAATGGATAATTCATTTTTACTTACCTCCATTTTTCCTACATCAATATCAGCGGTTTCTATATCGTTTATATTCATAATCTCAAACTTTCCCAATTTCACAAAACATTTTGTTCCAAAATTTTATCATATAAATTTTCTATTTCTACGCTTCGCCATTGGTCGCCATAAGTTTCAGCAATAATGATGAGGGCTAACAACGACAACGGATTAGAGGCAGAAACTACCACCGCATTCTTTACAGCCACCCAAGATATTATCTCTGTTTCATCATCATTCAGTTCCAATTTTATTTGGTATTCTTTTTCCTTAATGGTGTGTAATACAATATTATATGTATTCATCGCTTCCCCTATAATCATAAGTATTTACAAGTTTTTTCTTTTGTTAGAATTTAACCACAAATGAACGCAAATTTTTTAAACATTAGTCTAAATATCCGTGTATTCGTCTTTTAACATCGCCAAAGTTTGGAACTTTGGCGATGTTTGGTGCGTTGTAATCAAATATTCGTGCAATTCGTGGTTAATTTTTTAATCTTAAAAGTGTTTTCTAAATTTTCATACAAAATTAGGCATATTTTTAAGATATAAAATTTTATAGGGGCAAATTTTGGATAATTCCACCGATTCAGCTGTAAAAATTAAATTTTCGCTAAACTTTCCGAAAGTTCCAAAAGCGTTTCGGTGGCAGGTCGGCGAGTGGGTTTCAGGTTGAGCGTAATATGTGCCAAGCCTTGCTCTTTTTGTTTTGCCCAAAAATCCGCCAAGCCCTTTACGCCTCCGCGAAGCAAAATATTGTTGAAAAGCTGTGCAGGAGCGTTGCGGTCTTCCAAAACTTCCACAAAATTGGCGTAACCAAATGGCTTCCAAGTAGTTCCATCGCCTAAATCTTCTAATTCTTTGATGATTTTTGCCGTGTCGTTGGGATTTACGCCGTGCCAAATCCACGCATCGGGGACATTCGCCAACCAACACATCTCTTGTCTCGCCCTACCAATAGCAATTTTCGGCAACGCTCCTAACGGCTTGGGAATCAGGTCTATATTTCCTACAAAATCGCCGTAATGTTCGGTTTTCGCCACAGGGAAATGCCGTTGCGTAAGGGTGTCAATAATGCCGAAAATCTCGCGAAATCGTTCGGCTCGGTTGTCAAAATTGGAGTTGAAAGCAGGGTATTCCACAGGTCGGTCGCCGCTGGAAAGCCCCAACAGAAAGCGTCCGCCCGAGAGATTATCCACGCTCGTAGCCCCTTTTGCGGTGTGAATCGGTTCGCGAAGTGGAGCCACAATCCCCGCCGTGCCAATCGTAATGCGCTGCGTAACCGCCGAAAGCAAACCCGCCACGACAAACGGGTCGTAAATCTGCCCGACATCGCCAAAATTGGGGTCGTAAAACGGTACATCGCGAAGCCAAAGAGCCGAAAAAATGCTCTGGTCGGCGATTTTTGCCAATTCTATAAAGTCCGACATATCAGGCGAATGGCTGTCGGCATAGCCCTTAAACGGAGCAATTAGCCCAAAAGTAAGTTCGCCCTTTTTAAAGACTTGCGAAAAGCCTTTGTGCTGTGCTAAATGTGTTGGTAATGCTGTTTTCATATTTTTCTCCTCTCCCAACCCCTCTCCCAAGGAGAGGAGCTTTTTTGGGTGTTTTTAAATTATACTTAAATTTTTTTATCTTTTAACCACGAATGACACAAATTTTTTTTAAATCATTGAAGTCATCTTGACTTTTTCGTGTATGTCATTCCGACCGCAGGGAGGAATCTCTAAAAATCAGTAACTTAAAGATTGTTTCACCAGTTCGCTTCGCTCGTGTCTTCGCTCCACTCCCCACATACCTCGCAGTGCGAGCTTTGCTCTGAATGACAAGAAAAACAATCGATTCTTAACTAATTATAAAAAGTCAAAAATATTCGTGCAATTCGTGGTTAAATCTTTCCATTTTCAAATCTTTCAATCGTTAAATGAAAAATTTTACGATGCAAAGATACGATGTAAAACAGCTATTTACCTGACAAGTTTTTGTCATTTTGGCGAAGGAGGATTTTCTTGCGTATTTGCGTAAGTGCCTGACGACTAACACCTAAGTAGGAACAAAGCATCGTGAGGGGAATGCGGTTGAAGATGTCTTTTCTCTGGCGGATAAAGTTCAGGTAACGCGTTTCGGCGTTGTCCAAAAGGAAACTTTCGGTTCGCATAATGTAGCGTTCCAGTTCGTTTTCCATATTTTCGCGGAAATACTTGTCAAAGGCTGGAAATTTTTCGCAACAATCCTTGTAATGCAAGTACGGAATATTCACAATTACAGCATCTTCCACGCACTGATAGCTGAAACGGCTGGGCGTATTATGAAGAAAAGCAGCACAATGCGAGGCGATATTTCCCTCGTTGAGAAAGTCAAGCGTAACCTCGTCGCCTTTTTCGGAAGTGTAAAAAATCCGAAGCAATCCCTTTAAAACATAGCCCATATACGGCTGAATATCACCATTTTGCAGAAAAAATTCTTTGGCTTTCAGCTCCGAAACGCTAAGCCCTGATGCAAAATAATCCAACGCCTCTTGGCTTATCAGCGAACACCTTAATTTAATAGTTTGTAAATAATCTGAAATGTATGGCATAAGTTAATTTCTCCCCAACTGTCTCGTTTTGTGGGTATTATTTTACAAAGTTAATAAAAAGACACGATGTGTCCAAAATTACAAAAAATATTGAAAGACACGGATTTTCTTTAACATCGCCAAAATTCCAAACTTTGGCGATGTTTTTAGTGTATCAAAAATATTGAAAGACACGGTGTATCTAAACGCAATCCATAGGGGCATATTTTTTTAATATCAAATGACGCTATGTGTCTAAAAATTAGCGATTTTTTCGGCGGTGTTCATTCGCTCAAAAAATGGCAAAACAATGTGGGCAATATCGTGTAAAACCGCTTGTTTTTCCTCGGCAAAGACTTGTTTTCGCTTGAAAATATCGCTAATTTCGCCGTCCAAATCGTACCAAACATCAGTATCGCCATCAATAAAGCCCACACGCTGCCTAATAGCAAAATCATACATCGTACTGCGTGGCGTTTGCCCCAAAACATCTACGCATACATTAAGCGTAAAACGAATGCAATCGGCTGAATTATAGGCACTTTTTTGAATATTGATAAAATGCTCAAAGCCGTTTTGACAGCGATAAAAATTCAGGGCTTTTTTCTTAAAGCCGTTGTCCTTTAACAGTTGATGAATGTCTTTGACAATGTCATCAAAAAATTCTTGGGTTTGGGTTTTTGTTTTCATCGTTTTTCCTTTTTTCCTCTCCCAACCCTCTCCCAAGGAGAGGGGCTTTACGGTGAGCCACCGTGGGCAATTATTTTATTTAATTTTCTATTTCACAAAGATAATTAAAAATCTTTTAACATCGCCAAAGTTTGGAACTTTGGCGATGGTTTTGCTGTATCAAAAAAAAACGAAGCCTTTTGAGCCTCGTTTTTGCTTTTAAAAAAAATTGTTTTGCTTTATAAAAAAATTACTTCTTCTGTAATTCCTTTAAAATTGCCTCTCCAACGCCTTTTGCCGATTGTGGATTTTGCCCTGTTATAACTCGCTCACTTACAGTGATATGAGGTTGCCACATCGCTGATTTTTCAAAAATCGCACCTCGTTCTTTTAGCTTGTCTTCCAGCATAAACGGAACCACATTTTCCAGCTTCACGGCAATTTCTTCCTCGTTGGTAAAAGCGTTTATCTTCTTGCCTTTTACCAAATATTCGCCGTTGCTTAGCTTTATATTTACAAGCCCAGCAGGTCCGTGGCATACGCCCGAAACTACACCTCCGTTTTCGTAAATTTTACTGGCTATCTTTGCAAGTGCTTCATTATGAGGGAAATCCCACATAGTTCCGTGTCCGCCTGCATAGAAAATCGCAGCGTAGTTCTCTGGCTTCACTTGTGCTGGTGTGAGGGTGTTTTCAAGTTTTTTCTTGTAGGTTTTATCCTCCCAAAGTGCCTTATTTACAGGGTCTTCCAGCTTAAAACCATCAACTGGCGGATTGCCTCCTTTTGGGCTTACGAAATCTATTTCATAACCCGCCTTGTGTAACACCTCCCAAGGGTGCGAAACTTCCGATAAATAGTAGCCCGTAGGCTCTTCTGTGCTTCCCTTTGTGCCGTGGCTCGTAAGCACGAATAAGATTTTTTTCATTTTCTTTGATTTTTTTGATTGTGCATTTACCTGATTTGAAAAAGCAAAAATGGCACAAAATACCATTAATACTAAGTTTGAAATTTTTCTCATCGTTTTAAAACTTTAAAATTACGGGGCAAAATTACAACCAAAAAAGACGCTTCAACAAGGACATTTTCCACGATTTTTCTGTGATGTACATCACATTAGTAAAGACGGCTGAGTGTTTCTCTAGAAACTCCTAAATATGAGGCAATTATATGCTTTGGAAGCCGATTCGGTAGCGAAGGATAAAGCTGTAAAAACTCCTCGTAGCGTTCTTTGGCTTTGCTAGTGAGCATCGAGAGAATCCGCTGTTGGAGAGCCACATAGCCTTTGCTGGTCTTTTTCCTGAAAAAAGTGTTCATTTGCTGAATTTCATTGCAGATTTTTTCCCTATTTTCCAGCGAAAGACAATAAACTTGCGTGTTTTCCAAGCAGTCTATATTTAGGTTGGAAAGCGTTTGGTTAAAATAGGCTCGGTAGTCGGTTATCCACCAATCTTCCATAGCGAATTGCAAGATGTGAAGTTTGCCGTTAGTGTCTGTTTTATAAGCTTTTACAAGTCCTTCTATTATCCAAAAATCATAATTTACGGCATTATTTTCCTGCACCAAAAACTGATGTTTTAGAAAAGTTTTCTTCTCAAAGAAGGAACTCACAAACTCAAATTCGGTGTCGGTAAGCGAAACGATTTTCTCAAAATGTTGGCGAAGTTTTTGCTTCATATTTTTTTTCCTCTCTCAACCCTCTCCCAAGGAGAGGGCTTTTACGGTGAGCCACCGCGGGCAATTATTTTATTTAATTTTCTATTTTACAAAGATAATTAAAATTCTTTAACATCGCCAAAGTTCCAAACTTTGGCGATGTTCAGTAGCACCGACAGGCAATTATTTACCAAAAACCTCTAAATTTACATTCGGTGTGTTTGAATATATTCCTTTAAAGCATCAAAGAGATGATACTCAGAATTTAGGAGTGTATCAGGCTTTGTTTCAGTGATTTGCAGGATTAAATCCAGAAATTTTTCCAAACTTTCGGCATAAACCAGCATATCCTCTTCGTCCCTACCAAAATTGATGATTTGCCCCTTTGTACCTCGGCTGTCGGGGTCTAAATCCAAGCCCAAATAATTACCGCCATAGTCCGAAAACAAAGGCAACCAACCAAGATTAAAATAATTGGTTTTTATCGCACCTTCGGGGTCGGAAGTCAGGAAGGAATTAAACTCCCAATCCACTCTTTTTAGCTCAAAAGTCTTGTTGTTGAAAATGGTAAAATGCAGTTCGTCCCAGCCGTAGCAAGGCTTTTCCAAATCGTAAAGCTCTCGTACTAAGGCAAGTATATTTTTGGAATCGGCATCGCTAATTTCTATAAATTCCGAGGTGGCTTCGTCCTGATTTTGGTCTTTATACACCTTTGGCGAAGAGTGCATATTTACGCCCAACTGAAACTTCATACAATACCACGATTTTTTCAGCCCAAACAGCGTATTTTTCGGAGCTTGACTGAAATAAAAATCCACAATTTGCTGAATAATTTGGTTAGATTTTTCAGGACTCAAAATCGTTCTATCGTGCGGTTTTACAATCGATTGGCTAAACTGCAACCGCTCAATGATTTTGCCACTATTTAAGAACTCCACCCCAAAAAATGCAGGTTCGTCTTTGGGATTTTGTCCGTTGTAAGTGCGGTAAATTTGCAAGAAATCATCAGGGAGTTTCTGCCCCAAAATAGTTTCCATTTGCTCTATTTCCCCCTGTGAAATGGGCGTTTCTATGAGCGTAATTTCCTTTCCTACTTGTCTTTGAATGTCAATAATTCGCTTAAATTTTTGTAAAGTATCCATAATATTTTGTTTTCAAAAGGTAAAGATAGGAAAAATTTTGAAAGACACGATGTGTCAAAACATTGAAAAACGCTGTGCGTTCGGTGTGTCTTATTTGGCAAAACGATACGAAAGTTCTGCGATGAAAACCAACGCCAAAGTTCCAAACTTATATTAAAAAACTCTTGGGATTTTTGACAGAAGGCTATTGTGCATTTTTCTTTTTCCAATTTTCAAAGCGAATTTGTAGATTTTCTTTCCATTCTTTGCTTGGGCATTGGTCTATGAGTTTTTGATATTGCTCTTGAGAAACGCTTAAAATACAAGCTTCAAAAAGATGCAATAATCCCCATTGCATATCATAGAAAAATCCGTCAGGGAAAAGCGAAACCAAAACTTCGGCTTCTTCAAAATTAATAGGTTTTTCTATACTTGATATAAGTTCGTCATATTGTTCTATCAATTCATCTATTTTTTCATCATTGTCATCTGCATCGGATTCGGTTGGCATTCTACCGATTTCTTTGAGTTTTAAGATTTCGTTTCGTATCATAAAATTAATTTTTTTCTCTCCCCAACTCTCTCGTTTTGTGGATATTATTTTACAAAGTTAATAATTCTTTTAACATCGCCAAAGTTTGGAACTTTGGCGATGTTTTTTAATTGTATGGAAAAATATCAAGAGAAATGATGTTTCTCAATTACTTCAATTTTGCAAAACGATACGAAAGCCCTACGATGAAAAAGTCGTTGGCATCAGGAGTGAAGACAGAACGCCCATACGCCATATCTATTTGGAAATTCTTTGAGAAACAGTACATTACACCTGCGTCTATATTGTGCGAAGGCAGGGTGGCATTGGCAAAATTCGCAAAATATTCGCCAAAAAATCCGAGCTTATCGATGGGCGAGTAGTTGATTTCGGCGGTGATTCCGTAGTTGGTGTATTGGTTGTTCAGGGCGAAGTTCCAATCGAACGAAAACTTGTCCGAAAGGGTGTATTGAAACGCCAAAGCCCAGTCGTTGGAGAAGGATTTTTCGGGCAATCGGTTGAACGACAGGTATCCCACGAGCGTTACGGCGGGAATCCAGCCATTTTCCTGCAAAAGGCTGTGTTTGGCACTTAGCACAAAGTCCTGAAAATCAATCTTTCCGTTGTATTTGGTGATGTCGGTAGCCAAACGGACTTCGGTGTTTTTGAAAAGCCCGTAGCGAACCATAAAATTGTTGGTGGTACTGCCGTTAGCAAAGGTAAATCCGTCTTCGAGTTGCAGCATTTTTTTGGGAAGCACATAAACTCCCTCGCTTTGGTCGGAGCGGTCGGTGTTTATGAAGTCTATTTCAACAGTGTCATTTTCAGCGGTTTGCGAATAGCTATGAACACTAATAAAAGCCAATATAAATGTAAATAAAATTTTTTTCATCGTGTGATAATTTCTTTTTTGGGGGCAAAAGTATTAAAATTATTGATTTTTTGCGGAAACTGATATTTTTTCTTTGTTTTCAGATACCTAATTCTCGCTGATAACGCCTCCAATGTCGCTTTTCAATGCCAAAATATACCTCAATAAGGACACTTTTTGAATAAGTTAATTATATTATTTTTAAAGAATTGGATTTTTTGCAGTCATTCTTCTACATTCCACACTTCTTTTTTGTTTTTTATTTAATAAAATACATTTTATCAGGTCAATCTTCTATATTCCGCACTTATTTTGTATTTTTTACACTCGTTTTTGTATTTTTTATACTTGCAATTGGTTATTTCGCACTCAAATTTGATATTTTACTTTCAAAGTTGAGTTTTTTGTATTCAAACTGAATTTTTTGTATTTATTTTTAGTTGTTTTACTATCGGATTCCGTTATTTTATACTTAAAGTTGATTATTATTAAGTTTTAAACTATTTATTCATACATTTTTTGAAGTTGATGCAATAAGTATGATATTTTACAAAAAAAGATCTTTCTGTCAGGCTGTGCGAAGGCGAAGCCT
>JAUNHN010000053.1:15771-16201 GCA_030523915.1 Capnocytophaga sp.
TGAAGTAAATGTACAGGAAGACTTATAACCGCTCTGTTTCATCAAGGTCGCTTTGATGGGCAGTTTGTGCTTTTTGTTTTCCTATTTTGTAAGTGAGGTAGAATTTTATTTGTCGGGATTCATAATTACCCCAGCCGTAATTACTTAAATTAGGCAAATGACTTTCATTATCCCAACGATTTGTATGTAAAATATCTGTAAATGAGAAGGCTACATTTAGTTTTTCATTCCAAAAACTACGCTGTAATCCTAAATCAATAAACCCAGAAGTGTTAGCTATTTCGTTGGCGGCATTTATTCGTTTGGAATAAAAATCGGTATTGATATTTCCTTTTATTTGGAAAGGTAATTGCAATTCGTGTTGGCTATTGATTGAAAAACTAAGTCTTTTTAGAGCAAAATTTGGGTATTCTGCAACAGAAATATCATT
>JAUNHN010000054.1:0-1052 GCA_030523915.1 Capnocytophaga sp.
CATTATCCAATACATTACCTGCTGTTCCTCCTGTATTTCCGTTTACTGATGGGAACGTATTATCTACTGCGTCTATCGGATAACTTGTTAATCTGATAGTAGATGTACGAGTTACTACATTTCCTGCTTCGTCAGTTGCTGTAAATGTTACAGTTACAACACCTACCGAACAAAGGTCTGCTGGTTTTACCGTATTATAATTATTGGTTACTGTTACGTTACATGTATCAGTTGCAGTAGCTTGTGCTAACCAATTATCAATTGCTGTTGTAGCAGTTGCTGATGAACATACTATGGTTAATTCTGCTGGAACTGTTAATGTTGGAGGAGTTGTATCCCCTACTATGCTAATCGGTATTCTTACCTCTTTAGCACAAACTCTTTCTCTAAAAACTTGTATATCATCAATTAGAATATCATTTCCGTTTGTTCCTGCATTATGAGAGCTTATTACAAAATACAATTCTGTATTGTTTCCTGCATCAAACGCAGGAGATTCAAATACTTTCCAATATTCGCCCGTTGCTACTATTGGGTCTGAAATCTCTGTACTTTCATAAACTGGTGTTCCTGTAAGACTTGCATTATTATAAACTGATAATTTAATTCTATATTGATCACCTGCTCTTTTTAGCAAATTAAATCTTGCGAACGAAACTTTTATTTTTTCATTTGGAACTACATTCTGTATCTGTCGTGTATAGATATTACCTGTTCCTTGTATTGAACCTAAATTAATACCCAAATATCTACCATTAGCTAAGCCTGAATGGTCAGCAGGTGGTGTATGCCATGCAGCAGGGTCAGAATGTCTAAATACATCGGGCTGAGCAATAGAATAATCTCTATCATTTATGATATTTGTTGGGTTAAATGTATAGCTACTTGCTATAACTCCTTGCCCAGTAGTTGCTATTGGTGTACCCGCTCCAAAATCTTCTTTCCAATGCTGTTTTTCTGTACCTAAATATTCTATTACAAACTCTTGATTATTACCTACTGGTACATTATTAATCGTTACACTTGATGTATTACAAGTAATAACTTGTGAA
>JAUNHN010000054.1:1062-16137 GCA_030523915.1 Capnocytophaga sp.
AGGCGGCATGTGATGCCTTTGCCGATGCAGTAAAATCAGTTGCAGATAATCCTTCAAAAATTACCGTTCCTGTAGTTGTTCCACATACTGGATTAATCACTCTGTATGTAGGGTCAGGCGATACTACTGGCGGTGTACTAATATATGCCGAAACGTATGGAGATGTACAACCTGCTGCATTCGTAACTGTAAATGTATAGGTTCCTGGAGCCAATGCTGGTATCGTATAAGAAGTTCCTGTTCCTGCTACATTTCCTCCTATATAATTAATTGTCCAATTTCCAGAAGGTAAGCCCGTTAGCTCTACACTTCCTGTAGCTACAGTACAAGTAGGGTGTGTAACAGTTGCTATTGGAGTACCTATTGAGGTTATCGTTACATCTACTTCTGTACGGCTACTTTCACAATTAGCAGAACTACTAGCTACATAATATTTACGTGTAGTTAGCACCTCCGAAGGGCTTAATGCTGTTCCTCCTGTAGGAACATTATACCATACTACGTTCGTTCCGTTAGGTAATAAATTTTGAACTGTTGCTCCTTCACAGAGTGTTTGTGCCGTTGCGGTTGGTGCTACAGGTATAGGATTTACTGTTACATTAACGGCTGTTCGTAAACTTTCACAAGTTCCTGATGTACTCGCTACGTAATATACCCCCGTAAATATGGCTTGTGCTGGACTTAATGGGGTTTCACTTGTAGCTGTACTATACCAAACTACATTGGTATTAGGTGATAAATCCTGAACTGTTGCATTACCACAGAATGTTTGTGGTGTAGCTGCTGGTCCTGCTGGTGCAGGAGTTACAGTAATGTTTACTTGCTGTGATGACTCACAACCATCTGTACGTCTAACGGTTAATGAATATACAAATGTCGTCGCACTTGTAAGATTTGCTCCTGTGTACTTAAATGTAGGATTACTGATATTATTTGCTGACAAATAATTCATCGCTGTTGCGTTAGTAGATGTCCAACGATATGATACATAGGTTGGAGCATTAGCATTATATTCAAGCTGTTTTTCTTCTGTTTGACAAACAGTTACATCTGCCATTAATCCTGATATTGGGTTAGGAGCAGGAGCGATAACATCATTTGTATCACACAAACAATTATTATCAGAAGCCTTAATCTTCATTAGCAATCTACATACATTCGATTGGTCTAATTCTATTTTACCATTTAGTCCTGATACTGTGCTATTTCCAGCAAAATTTTGACTTGGCAATGTAATTGTATCTATAAGAACATCACCCGTATTATCTACTTGTCCATTATTATTTACATCATCATATAAAGAAATTTTCAAAACTCCATTATAGGCTGTAGATGATGTATTTTCTATATTGAATGTATACGAAAGCTCTTCTTTTCCATTTTTAGCCTCAGAAGTTACTGCTAAGTTTCTGATTTCCAACACGGCTCTGTTGGCTGTAATATCCACAGATTTAGCAGGAGCTGTGATGGTAGTCATATTACTACAAATACCTACACCAGGACAATTCACCGTAGTTACCACATCAATAGTATAGTACGATATCTTATGTATTGCAGTACAACTTGCTGATATTTGACCATCTGGCTGTTTAACAGTTATTCTATATTTGAACCAATCAGCATTATACATTCCGTCTGGAATTCTAATTCGATATTCTTTTTCTCCTGAAGGCAAAGCTATACCATTAGGTGTTTCAAGCTCTACTGTACTACTGAATGTTCCTGATTGACCTGCCACAGTAAATGAACCTGCAACAATATCAAAACCTTGAGGAATATGAAGTACTACTTTTCCGTTTGCACCATTTGAATTCCCTGGGTTGGCTACTATTTTATGTTCTCCTTCATAAACAGCACCTGCACTACAATTATTAGCATCACCACTTACATAAGTTAATGTATTCTGTACTGAATAATTTAACGAATTTGCTCCGTCTACTCCTGCGGTGATGGCATTATCACGAGCCCCTTCCAAAGGACCTCCACAAGAGTTTTTACCTATTACTTCCAATCCAAAAGTAGAACCACCACGGAAGTTACAATCAGGTTTTACATTGATTCTTACTCTTACCTTACGGTTGGTTTGTCCTGGTGATGAAGCTGTTCCTGGAAGGATTTGCCCTGCTGGTAATAAATTAAATACCATGGCTCCACCATTATCCACTCCCGTTACTACCGAAGGTGTCGTAGCATTATGTGGATAATAAATCTCTACCGCTGCTATGGTAATACCTACTTCTTTAGCAATAGATATCTGAGGGTCAAGTATATCCCCTGGTTTTGCACTATTTATTTCATATTCATACCAGTTATCCTCACACATATGCAGTTTTGCACGTGATGGGTCTGCTGGGTCTGGATTAGGAGTGCTTATTCTTGAAAGCTGTACTTCACTACCTGAATAATTTAGGGTGAAACTAGCCTCAGAAGGCAATAGTGTGTTATCTGTTGCACTACTACACGTTTGGTTATATCCTGCTGGGAATGAGTTACAATTCCAGCCTGAGTACATTTTAAGTGTCGCAGTAGAGCAATTCGTTAAACGTACTCTTACCGAATATTCTTGCGATTTTCCTATTGCCAAACCAGCAGTACTCAAATGATACATTGACTCACCTGTAATAGTAGCTACTTTTGCTATTTGTGTAGTACCACTATATACCCCCAATACTTCTATACCTGTTACATCTGGGATAGAAAGCCAAGTGTAAGGAGCTGCTTCGTTTGAGCTTGTATTGGTCAATTTTACTTTTATTTCCTGCTCTGCCGTAGCTACCGAGAAAACGGTATTACCTGCAGAAGACAGGGTTATTACTGGTTTATTGTTATACTGTACAACTTGGTGTGTACTCTCTGCCGCTGTAGGCGTACCACTATGTGCTGTACCGTAAGGAGTAGTAAGCCCATAATGATAGAAATAATCATAAAGCTCTGTACTTGTGTCTATATATTCTGTTCTATCTGTTTTTGCAGAACACGAAGCCTGTATATCTACACGGATAAAAGCTGAATAACCAGTAGTTACCCTTAATATCCCTGGAGGCAATTTATAGCTCTTGGTTGTAGGATTGTACGTATTCTCAATTGTATAAATAATGTTATTACCCGATTCTGTGCGTACAAAATCATTAAGTGTAAGTGTAATTGGTTTAATAGTTATTACTCCATCACTTCTTAATCCTGAATATTCATAACGTATGCTTTGTACAGAATAAGATTTAGGAATCGTAAATGAAAATGTTTTTATCAAACGATCGGGGCGGAATTCTTTCTGAAATACAGTTCCAGAAGAACTAAACCTTCTGGCTAAATGCACTATATACCCTCCTATATCTTTTGTTGTACACCCCGATATTATATACCCATTAAGTCCATTTTTCTGAATATATGAGTTCGTTATATAAAACTCAGGAGAGCTGGTATTACCACAATAAAGCTCGGTAGTCCCGTTAGTAGCATACATAAAGAAATACGATTTATCTGCCACTACTATCTCACCTTGATTTACAAAATCCCCACCCTCGTTATTAACATCTACTTGGTAGGTAGCTACCACTTCAAAGGTATCTTGCTCTGCCAATGGAGTTCCTTTCAAAGCAGATGTCAAGTTCCATAAAATTCTTTTTTGAAGCGTAACTCCTGCACCCGTAGTAGTTACATTGGCTACAGACGACGACAACGTCTCTGATGTGCCTGAGCGTGTTCCGCTTGTAAATTTAACTACAATTTGTTTTGGAGCTAATGATACACCTTTGTTGGTTGTAAAGCTATAATATAGATTATTTGCTATACCTTTTTCTTGTCTTCCTTTGGCTGTTACTTCTACATCATCCAGATACAATGCACGTTTTAGTAAAAACGGAGGCATCGTAGCTCTTGTATGTCTTTCTTCCATGGTGTCTGTTTTCCAGCCATAAGAATTAGCCGCTCTTTCTGCTGAAGTAGCTAACATTATAGGACCATCGCTACCACAATCACTACCACAAATTACGGTTATTGGTTTTGAAGCACATAGAATTTTTAATGGACATAATTCTGGTCTATCATAATTATCCAATTGAATTATTTCATATTCAATGTTTCCTGAGAATGAACCTGAATTCGTTGGGCAGTCTGCCTCCAAATCCATGGTTATATACCCCCTTGCATTATTAACAGGTGCTGTAATAACCAAGTCTTGTCCTGTTAGTACAGAACTTGCATCAGGATTTATTGAAGGATTCGTTCCTGGATATGAGTCCGAAGTTACCCATTTGATATTAGTAGCCTTAACTCCCGTTGGTAGTTTAACTTTATACTGAAGTCTAAATTGACGTGTGTTATTCCCTGTATTTGTTGTTGAACTTATTATTTGATTTGTATTAAATCCCGTACTTCCAAATAGAAAACGTGATTCTATAGGAGTAGCTCCTCTATATAATGTAGCTGGAGTATATGCAGCATCCGAAATACCAGCAAAATTTCTTATAAACGAATTATTTCGTAAAAGTACTGCATCTCTGAAAATATCATTAGGGTTTGTTCCTTTTACTTTTACCCCGCACATATTGTCGTATGTACCGTAGGCTGAATAAGGACCTATGTTTAGCGAATTTAAATTATAGTTGGGATTGGCACAAGTGTTAGAAATATCTTTATTCTTTACCAAATCATATTCTACAACAAGATTTGCTCCTGATGCTAAATCATTAAATTTACCATCATTATCCAAATCTTCGATACCGCCCGCTCCATCAGGATTGGCTGTTAACGAAGCAAAATTAACTCTATATACCTTTTTATCGCCTGTATAACCTGATACGGCAACACTTTCTATCGGAACTGGTGTTTCCCCTGAAGCAGAAATAATTCTGAAATTCGTCGGATAATAAAACGCTGATTCTCTGCTATGGTTTTCTTCTAATAAATATAAGGTAAGATTATAAATAGCCGAAGCCAATGACGTGTTTCCTCCGTAGTTAGTATAAGATACACGCATTGTACCCATTACCCCTCCTACGGGTACACAGAGACCTCCTTTAAGTGTGAAGTAAGTTTTTGTAAAATCTGTTTGCTGCCCGTTAGCTTCATTAGGTATAGTTCCCCTTCTTGTTATCTCAAGAAGTGCTTGTCCTTCCGATGAAGATACAGTTCTCTCAGCAGTATTATCACTTACTTGATACCAATCCGTCTCAGCGTTACCTCTTCCCCAGTTTACTAAATACTGTATTTGTAACCCATTAACACATCGTTCTGTTACATTGTATTTATGAGTAATAAGGAGCGTTCCTGAATTAGGCAATCCGTTACCCGAACTATGAGCAGTTCTATCTATCTTGAAAGTATATTTTGACCCGTTTTGATTTATTGGAGCCAATACACTACCATTGTAAGAAATTTCATTATGAGTAATCCCTGTAGGATAATTTACAGTAAAATATATATCAAAAGCATTACCATCACCACTACTTAGAATTTCAAAAGTACTTGTGTTTACTCCTCTTACAGCTGTATTATTCGCATCTGCGTTTACTACATTAAGTACAGGATATAGATAGGAATACGTTTTGGATTTTTCTTGTACAGTAGTTCCTCCCTGTACTATTTTGACAGTATCTTCTAATACAAAACCTGACACTCCTCCTGTTACTAAGCTACGATGAGCCGCTGGAGAAATCAGTTTGTCAAGGGAGAATTTTAAAGCCCCAGAAGCTCCTTGAATATCAAAAGTAACTACAGAACCTGTTATATTAATATTAGCAATAGTCCCTGTCCCTGAATCTTTTACTAATGAATTTGGCTTCATTGTAATTCCATCGGGTAAGGTAATAGTTACATTGGCTACTCCCGAAGTATAATTTGCCTGTACAGACAATTTGCCTACTTCATAGCCGTTTTGGGCAATGTTCATTCCTGACTCCACCGTAATTCCATCAGGCGGAATCGTAACTTGAGCATATCCACGTTGAATTCCTAAAAAAGAAATCAACAAAACAATAAAATGTAAACACGTAAATTGTGTACTTCTAAACATTTTTTTCATAGTTAGCTATTTGCTTTGTTAAGTGCATTGAGTGCAAATATATAATTAAAATATTACAAAAATAACATATACCATACTTTATGATTTATTTATAACAAAACAAACCATTTTTAGTTAATAAAATGTTACTTTTTAGTCATTCTGTTAAAATATTAAAGCCGAAATTTTAATATCTATATAAAAAATTTGTATTTTTTACCTGAAAGTTCTTGGTCCTAAGAATATGGTTTTGGTGGTTTCTATTTTATCACCATTGTTGTAGACTTCGAGTATCAGTTTTGTTTTTTCTTCCTCCAATAAATCTCCGTCTATTTTCACAAATAGTGTACCTTCTGCCATACCTTGTTTTGGAATCGTAATCTTGTTTTTACCTACTAACACGACTTCTGCTTTCACAGGCTCAGTTACCTTAATCGTTACATTATCGAAGTCGCGGGTAGTTTTGTTAATAATTTTATAGGTATAAATATTACCTATCTGCCCATTTGCTTCCCGCTGATATAATTGCCCTGATAACCGAAGTATATCGGCTTGTACATCGGTACGTACGAAAAGCATTCCTATAAGTATTCCTATAAGAATGACAAGCACCGCCATATATCCTTTCATACGCAAATCTAACTTGAAAGGTGCTTTTTTGGCAATATTTTCTTCACTTGCAAAACGTATCAAACCTCGTTTTAAGCCTACTTTGTCCATTACCTCATCGCAGGCATCTATACAAGCTGTACAATTCACACATTCCAGCTGCGTCCCGTTGCGAATATCAATCCCCGTAGGACAAACGTGTACACATTGGAAACAATCAATGCAATCACCGTGTCCCAACGCCTGACGGTCTTCATTCTTGCGGAATTTCTTACGCCCATTTTCAGACTCACCACGCACGTAATCATACGCCACTATCACAGAACGATTATCCAGTAAAACGCTTTGCAAACGCCCATAAGGACACGCTATGATACAAACCTGCTCCCGAAACCACGCAAAAACAAAATAAAAAACAGCGGTAAAAATAAGCAACCCGATAAATGTACTTAAATGCTGAAAAGGACCGTCTACAATATAAGACATAACCACGTCTGAACCTATCAAATAAGACAGAAATATATTGGCTATCAGGAATGAAATCAAGAAGAATATAAACCATTTTAAGCCTTTTTTTCGGATTTTTTCTTTGTCCCAAGGCTGTTTATCCAATCGCATTTGAGACCCTCTGTCCCCTTCTATCCAATATTCAATTCGGCGGAAAACCATTTCCATAAAAATAGTTTGCGGACATATCCACCCACAGAAAATCCGCCCAAAGGCTACCGTAAAAAGTGTCAAAAACACTATACCGATAATCATCGAAATTACGAAAAGATAAAAATCCTGTGGCCAAAATGGTAATCCAAAAATATTAAATTTACGCTCTAATACATTAAATAGGAAGAATTGGTTTCCATTTATTTTAATAAAAGGTCCTGCAAAAAGAATAAGTAATAGAAAGTAACTCACATATTTACGGTAACGCAAATAGCGTCCTGAAGGCTTTTTGGGATATACCCAAGCCCTTTTTCCTTCTGCACTAATAGTTCCGATGGAATCGCGGAACGAATCTTTTGTTTGTTCTGCCATAATGATTGTTTTTTTAGTCTGATTAAAAAAATAAAGGTTAGGAAAATCTGAAACTTGTAACTAATGCTACACAATATCCAAATTTCCTAACCTCTATATCAGTTTGGATAGCAATCACCTTACTATTCTGTATACAAATCACCTTCTGCTGCTTTTGGAGCCGCAGGAGTAGTACCTTTAAGACTTTTGATGTAATTGGCTACTTGTTCTATTTCAGCAGGTTTTAACAATGATTTCCAAGACACCATTCCTTTTCCGTCTCTACCTCCTTCAGAAATTGTGTTAAAAATATCTTTGATATTACCTCCTAAAATCCAATAATCATCGGTTAGGTTAGGTCCAATACCTCCACCGCCATCAGCTGCATGACACGCTACGCAATTAGCTGTAAATATGGCTTTACCAGCCTCTACAACTTGAGCATCATCTACTAATAAACGAACTTCAAATGGGTTTTTCTTTTTATATTCAGCTACTTCTACTTTAGCCAAAGCAACTTCTTTGTTGTATTCATCTATCTGTCCGTCATCGTTTAATACTTCAAAACGAACCAAATACACCACCATAAAAATAGCCGTAGCATAGAATAGATACACCCACCAAGTAGGTAATGTATTGTCAAGCTCTTGAATACCATCGTGTTCGTGTTCCAAGATAATTTCATCTTCACGCTCAATCGGCACTTGGTTTACCATACTTGCATAGAAGCGTTTCCATAGAGAACCTTCTTGTTCATATCCTGATTTTGGTTTTACTCCGTAAGTAAGATTTTGTACTCCACGTAGTACTACTTCAATAAATATCAATATAAATAGTAAGAAAGCCAAAAGCACTTGTATTTGAGAGTACTTAGCAATAGCAGAGCTCTCTGGAGTACGATACAAAAGTTCCAAAATAAGAGCTACAACACCTACGATGGTTATTACTCGTAAAAATGGTATTAAATTTTTTTTCATAAAGCGTTGTTGTTATTTTCGTCGTCGTTATCAAAAGGAATATTGTTCATCTCATCTATTTTTTCTTTCTTATATCCAAATACCCACCAAAAGAGTCCTAAAAAGAAAATAAAAAATATCAAGAAAGAGATGATGGGAAAAATTTCAATCCCATCAATGGTTGCCATATGTTCCTTAATAAACTTGAGCATTGTTGTTATTTAGCGTTTGCAGTTTCTATTTTAATATCTGTACCCAATCGTTGCAAGTAAGCTATAAGTGCAACAATCTCACGATCTTTCATAGGAATAAACTCCCTACCCTCTTTGGCAGCCTTTCGTTTTGAATCCTCATATTGCTTCACAAAGTCAGGGTCATTGTACAAGTTTTTCTCTATTTTAGTAGCTTGTTCATCCATTGATTTATAGGCATTAGCTACATCTTCTTCTGTATAAGGCACTCCTAATTTTATCATTCCACGCATTTTCGCCTCAATATTACTTCTATCGTGTTTAGCTCTTGTAAGCCAAGGATACGCAGGCATTATACTATTAGGTGAAGTACTCGTAGGGTCATACATATGATTAAAATGCCAATTATCTGAATATTTTCCGCCCAAGCGTAACAAATCTGGTCCTGTACGCTTACTTCCCCATAAGAAAGGACGGTCGTAGATGAACTCTCCTGCCTTTCCATATTCTCCATAACGCTCTACTTCACTACGGAAAGGGCGTACCATTTGGCTATGACATCCTACACATCCTTCACGGATATACAAATCACGACCTTCAAGCTCCAATGGTGTATAAGGTTTTACACTTGTAATGGTAGGCACATTTGATTTTACAAAAATAGTAGGAACAATCTGCACTATACCTCCTATCAAAATAGCTACTGTAGCCCAAATAGTCATTTGGATAGGCTTTCTCTCAAGCCAAGTATGGAAAGTTTCACCTTGTAATCTACCATTACTGATTTTAGAAAGAGCAGGTGCTTCAGCCAACTCGTCTTGTAGCTTAGGAGCTGTTTGTAATGTTTTGATTACGTTATAAACTCCGGCAAGTACACCTATTAAGTATAATGAACCTCCCACAGCACGCATAGCATACATCGGGATAATTTGCGTTACAGTTTCTAAGAAGTTACCATAAGTCAAAGTACCATCTGGGTTAAACTCTTTCCACATAGAAGCCTGTACAAATCCTGCTACATAAAGAGGAAGTGCATAGAATACAATCCCCAAAGTACCTATCCAAAAATGGAAGTTAGCCAACTTCATTGAATATAAATTAGTTTTCCACATCTTTGGTACAATATAATAAACCATACCAAAAGCAAGAAATCCGTTCCAAGCCAAAGCCCCAACATGAACGTGAGCAATAATCCAATCTGTAAAGTGAGCAATTGCGTTTACGTTTTTAAGCGATAACATCGGTCCTTCAAAAGTAGCCATACCATAACCTGTAATAGCTACCACCATAAATTTCAATGTAGGATTTTCACGTACTCTGTCCCAAGCACCACGAAGGGTCAATAATCCATTTATCATACCTCCCCAAGATGGAGCAATAAGCATTACAGAGAATACAATTCCCAAATTCTGAGCCCATTCAGGCAAAGCTGTATATAATAAATGGTGTGGACCTGCCCAAATATAAATAAAAATCAAACTCCAAAAGTGGATAATTGATAATCGATATGAGTATACTGGACGATTAGCCGCCTTAGGAACAAAGTAATACATCAACCCCAAGAAAGGTGTTGTTAAGAAGAAAGCAACCGCATTGTGTCCGTACCACCATTGTACCAAAGCATCTTGAACCCCAGCATATACCGAGTAAGATTTCCACATAGTTACAGGAAGTTCCAAATTATTGAAAATATGCAACACAGCAACCGTTACAAAAGTAGCCAAATAGAACCAAATAGCTACATAAATATGACGTTGTCTTCTCTTAATAAGAGTTCCTATCATATTTATCCCAAATGCTACCCACACAAGTGTAATAGCTATATCTATAGGCCATTCTAATTCTGCATATTCTTTTGAAGATGAATAACCTAACGGAAGAGTAATCGCCGCAGCTACAATAATAAGTTGCCAGCCCCAAAAGTTAAAGTTACTCAAAAAGTCGCTAAACATACGTGCCTTTAAAAGTCGTTGCATTGAGTAATAAACCCCTGCAAAAATCGCATTACCCACAAAAGCGAAAATCACCGCATTCGTATGTAACGGGCGAAGGCGTCCAAAACTCAACCACGAAATTTCATTGGACATATTCGGAAATAAAAACAAAAAGGCTAACCATAGCCCCACAAGCATCCCTACAACTCCCCACAAAAGGGTTGCAAAAAGGAATTTCCGTACAATTTTGTTGTCGTAATAAAATTGTTGCTTCTCCATTATTTATTAAATTAATTATCTGTTAGTTTTTCTTTATTTTCGTTATCTTGTTCTTGTTTGGCTTCATCTACCAACTCGTCTTCAAAAAGCATTCGCACCGCAGGTGTGTGGCTATCATCGTATTGCCCTTTTCTCACCGCCATAATGAATAGAAAAAAAAACAACAAAGCCACTGCTATACTTATGGTAATTAACATATATATTACACTCATTCTGAAAACAATTCTTGCATAGATGACGCAAAAGTACACAATCTTAATCAGTAAAAAAAATGACTTATATCATTTTTTATTATTTTGAATGAATCTAAAAAACTTTTTTTTAGAAAGAATTTAACAATCAACTGAAATTTAATAATTTACAAAATAAAAGATACTGAATTATCTTTATTTTTTATTTTCATCAGCATAAAAATCTATATTTCTTGTTTGTTTATATACACTTTATTTTGCGTACAAAAACAAAAAGGACGAAAAACACTCCGTCCTTTCTTTTGTTTCTTTTTTCTGGCAATAAATAAATTATCTATCCTTTATAAAAAGGCAGTTTTACTACCGTTGCGGGTACTTTATTTTTACGAATTTGAACAAAAATTTCGCTTCCTACTTTGGATAACTCAGTCGGAACGTACCCTAAGCCAATGCCTTTGCCCAATGACGGAGCCATTGTTCCGCTGGTTACTTTACCTATCACATTGCCTTCGGCATCTACAATTTCGTAATCGTGGCGAGGAATTGCTTTCTCTTGCATTTCAAAACCTACCAATTTTCTGCTTACGCCGTTTTCTTTATGTGCTTTGATAGCCTCACAGTTTACGAAATCTTTGGTGAATTTGGTAATCCAGCCAAGCCCTGCCTCAATTGGTGAAGTGGTATCGTCAATATCATTGCCGTACAAGCAGAAGCCCATTTCCAAACGCAACGTATCACGAGCTGCCAATCCGATAGGTTTAATTCCGTAAGAAGCTCCCGCCTCAAACACCTTATCCCAAACGTGTTTTATATGCTCATTTTTCACATATATCTCTATACCACCACTTCCTGTATATCCTGTGGCTGAGATGATTACATCTTTCACTCCTGCAAAATCACCGATAGCAAAATGGTAATATTTTATTTCCGAAAGATTTACCGATGTAAGCGATTGCATTGCTTCTACTGCTTTTGGTCCTTGAATGGCTAACAGCGAATATTGGTCGGATACATTTTCCATTTCTACACCCCAAGTGTTGTGTTTGCTAATCCAGTTCCAATCCTTTTCGATGTTTGAAGCATTGACTACCAACAAATAATGCTCGTCAGCGATTTTGTAAACAATCAAATCATCTACGATACCGCCTTCGTTATTTGGTAAGCAACTGTATTGAGCTCGTCCATCAAACAAAGTTGCTGCGTCATTTGAAGTTACTTTTTGGATTAGGTCAAGAGCGTGTTTTCCTTTGAGAATGAACTCTCCCATATGGCTTACGTCAAACACCCCCACTCCGTTACGAACCGTTTCGTGTTCTACATTCACGCCCTCGTACTGAACAGGCATATTATATCCTGCAAAAGGAACCATCTTAGCTCCCAAAGCAATGTGAACATCGGTTAAAGCTGTGTTTTTCATAGTGTTACTAAAAATTGGTTAATATTTATAATTCTATTATATATTGTATATCTTTACTATTCCTATTTAATTGAAAAGTTTTTATTTCCCGTAGCATAACGTTTTTTGCACTCGTGGTAAATTTCGATAGCTTCGTCCAAACTTCCCCAGCCATTAACAGCTACTTTCTTCTTTTCCAAGTCTTTATACACTTGAAAGAAATGCTCGATTTCCATTATCAAATGCGGATTTACATCTTCTAATGTACTCAATTTACTCCAAACTGGGTCAGAAACAGGTACACAAATCATTTTCTCATCGGGTCCTTTTTCATCAGCCATATGGAACACTCCCAACGGCTTCACTTCCATAACACAGCCTGGGAAAGTAGGTTCAGAAACTAATACCAATACATCAAGTGGGTCAGAATCCAACGCCAATGTTTCAGGAACAAACCCATAATCAGCAGGATACATCATTGATGAGAAAATCATTCGGTCATATCTTACTTTTTTTAATTCAAAATCATATTCATATTTGTTTCGGCTTCCTTTTGGAATTTCGATAAGTACATCGAAAGATAGTATTTCACTCTTAGACATAATTTTTAAAATTTGATAAATAACTGCAAAAGTAATAATTTAATTCGAATTTTGAAATTCAACACAGATTTTTTTCTAAAAAATTATAATTTTCCTAATTTCCAGCATCATAAAACATTTTGTTTTAAATCTACGCAAAAAAAATATTCTTGCTTTTAATTGTCTTTCAAAGGATTTTTGTTCTCGCTACATTACATTTTTATTTTTGAAGAAAAAAAAATCATAAAACTACTTTCAAATAAAAATAAAAGTTTTATTTTTGCCGAACTTTTAAAGAAAATAATATGGCAGTTTACAGAAAGAGAAACGACAGACCTAATAGAAAGAAGAAAACAGATGAGTTAGATGAAGTTCAAGAAGAATTACTTCATCAAGAAAGTACTACTGCAAAAGTATTTGATTCATTAGATGAAGGAACTACAAAAACAGAGGCTTGGGTACAAAAACATCAAAAAACAATTCTAGGGGTTTTGATTTGTGCAGCTGTGATAGGATTGGGATACTTAGCATACCAGCAGTTCGTTTTGGCTCCAAAAGAAAAAGAAGGAGCTAATGAACTATATTTCGCACAAGATTTTTTCCAACAAGCATTGGACGCATCAGATGATAAAGTTAAAGATTCTCTGCTTAATGTAGCTCTAAAAGGAGGCAACGGAAAATATGGTTTATTAGAAATTATTGATAATTATAGTGGTACAAAAGCTGCTAACTTAGCCAATTATTCTGCTGGAATGGTATATATGAACCAAGGAAATTACAATAAAGCCATTGAACATCTTAAAAAGTTCAAATCTCCTGATGAAATTTTGGGAACTTTGGCTTTAGGAAATATCGGAGATGCTTATTCCCAGCAAAAAAACAATGCCGAAGCTCTGAATTATTACAAAAAAGCATTTGAACACAGCAAAAATGAGTTCACTGCTCCTATGTACTTAAAAAAAGCAGGGATTATCGCTATGCTACAAAACGATAACAAAGAAGCAAACAAATATTTTGAGCGTATTAAGGAGGAATATCCTAACTCAGAAGAAGCTCGAACTATTGATATCCTTATAGGAAAAATAAGTAATTAATCAATTTATAATCAATACACCTATCATTTTCGGAAAGAGAAGTAATTCATTTTGAACTGCTTACCAAGTCGAAATTGATAGGTGTTTTTTATTCAAAAAAATAAATATGGCTACAGAAAATAAAAATCTATCCTTCTATGACAAAACCACCCTTCCTGATGTAAAAAATTTCCGCTTTGGGATTGTAACTTCACAATGGAATGAACAAGTTACCTCAGGGCTTAAACAAGGGGCTTTCAATACATTACAAGATTGTGGTGCTACAACGGAAAATATCATTTGTTGGGAAGTACCTGGAAGTTTTGAACTTATACACGGTTGCAGAAAAATGATAGAAACTCAAAAAGTAGATGCTGTCATTGCCATCGGATGCGTTATTCAAGGAGAAACTCGGCATTTTGACTTCGTTTGCCAAGGCGTTACACAAGGAATTGCTCATCTGAATGCTTCACAAAATATCCCTGTAATATTCTGTGTATTAACTGATAATAATCTCCAACAATCATTAGACCGAAGTGGAGGAAAACACGGCAATAAAGGAATTGAAGCAGCGATTACAGCAATTAAAATGATTACCTTATAATCCTTATTTTCAATAAAATAAACTTTGTCAAAGTTTTAGACTTTGACAAAGTTTGTATAATGCTATAACGTCTCAAGAAGTTTAAGCCCTATTATTGCGTACAAAATAGCAATCGGGATATTGATGCAGAGTATTAAAATTGCTTTAAAATAGTTAGCAAAACATTTTTTTGAGGAATAAAAATCTATAATTCCAAGTATCAAGAAAATTCCACAGAGAAAAATATTAAAAATTCCTGCCCAAGACAAT
>JAUNHN010000221.1 GCA_030523915.1 Capnocytophaga sp.
TCTCCTTCAAAATCAACTAATTCAAACTCTACCCAACCTTTTGATTTTACTTTGACTTTAAAACCAAGCACCACAGGAGGTATGAAGAAACTTGACTCTTTTGAATTAACCTTATTATCCTTCAAATCATACCGTATTCTTCCTTGTAAACAACCTTTAGCATAGCCTTTTACTTCGCAATCAATAGTTTCCTTAGCTACCAATAGCTGGGCAACAATACCAAAATCCAAACAACCTATACCAAAAATATCAGCATAAGAAGTCTCCATTTTAAATTCTTTATTATTTATGGGCTTGGTTTGCATAATCGTTCCTTTTACCCCAAAGGTTAACCCCATTGAAGCAAAAATCCCAAAACGTAAAATATTCGCTCGTTCCAATGCGTTAAAAACGGGGTGTGTAATAGTGGTATTAGCTTGTGCTGTCATTCCTCCTGTGATAGACCATTCTCTAACTTCTTCATATAGTGGGGAGTTTTTCATCTCTTGGTTATATGTTTCTCCACTAATTTTAATGGGGTCTATTTTAAATTTCATTCCCAAATTTATTTTGCGATCTACAAAACGTAATTGGTCGCCTATTTGTTTTATTCGTTTTGTTAGTACCTCAGAAACTCCTGGTGGCATTGCCGAGATGGTTGTTCTATTTTCATAAATGGTTTTGACCATAATTTTTTTGGTAACGGGGTTGGGATAACCACCAGTTATACTAATAGTGTCTAAACCTTTCCATTTTTCATAAGTTGGCTTTCGTATTTTAAGTTTTCCTTCATCTTGACTCTTAGTGTGTGGGTAGCCATAGTCCCACTTCAAGTGATAGGTAGGAAATTCATCTTCTTTTAGTTTAGGAGATATTACAGCTTCATATTCAGCCACTTCACTTCTTTCGTCTTTTGATACAGCTCCACTAATCAAATATAAAGTTTCTCCACTTTTCGCCTCTCGTTTTCCTTCTTCTACTGTGATGTCTCTTGCATATAATTCTTCTATTGTAAAATCGTTATGTTTATATCTTAAAAATGCTTGAAGAGTGTCATATTTTTTATTTAAAAAATCTTCGTATGAGGGTGCATAATAAAGCATTTTTAAACTATTAAGCACTTCGGTATTAACGGTTCTTTTTTTACCACTAATATATTTTGTTCTTTCCAATCCATCCTTTGATAACCAGTTTACATATTCATTTTTATCAATTCCTTCTATCCCAAGTGTAACTTTCTTATTCCTATTGAAAGGAAGCGTTATTGTATCTTTATCCTTATATTTTACATTTTTGTGAGAAAAATACACTTCTCTATTACGTGCTGATGAATTATCTTTTGTTTTGGCATCAGTTACAGCAATTTCATTATTCTCTTGTGATGAAGAAGTTTCGTTATTGACAGTAACACCATTATTTTCTAACACACTTGTACCTGTTACTTCTCCAGTAATTTCATCTTTTATTGAATTTGTATCTTGCTGGGCAATACTTTCTTTCAGAGCGTCTTCTTGATCTGTCTCTTTCTCCAAATTTTCTTGCGATGCTTCAGCGACTCCCTTTATTTCTGTTTTTTCTTCTTTTCTTTTAGATTCTGCACTTGCTTTTTCTACATTCCCCTCCGCCCCATCATAAGTCGTAACAAGTTTTCCTTCAATAAGTTGCCTTTCGGTGTTGAGTTTAATTCCGCTGAAAACTACCTTGATTTTCGTGTCCAACAAATACGGCACTTGCACATAACCCTCACCCGAGAAAACACCATTACTGCCTGTGGCTGAGATAATTGTAACTGGAAAATCACCCGCAGTAAAAGTCTCATTCACGCCCAAAACTTCCTGCAAAGGCTCTCGGTTTTTGATGCGTATTTCGGGTTTTATGCCACATTGTACGCTGGTAGAATCGCTCTGTTGCTCCGTAAAAAACTCTTGTTCAGCACTATACAAGTAGGTCTGTTCGCCAAAAACACTTTGCGTTTGTTGTCCCAAACCACAAGCTATCCCAACTTTATAAATGTAAATTTTGTTGCGTTTTAAGCCCGTGAGTTCTACCTGGGCGGTGTTTGAGGTTTTTGACTTCCACGATTTGCCTTTCTCTCGATACAAAATTTTGTAAAGGCTTCC
>JAUNHN010000222.1 GCA_030523915.1 Capnocytophaga sp.
CTCGTACTTCACATGCCTCTCAAGAGGCATGTGAAAAACTGACAACCGTTCAATAACTCTATGGCTTACCCCTTAAAGGGGTCCACATATTCTTTCTTCGATAAATTATCCGACATCATGTCTTCCTTTTCTTGATTTCGAATATATTCTTCGACTACTTTCGTATTTAAACCAACTGTACTTACATAATAGCCTTTCGCCCAAAAATTTCGGTTTCCATACTTATATTTTAGGTTCGCATGTCGCTCAAATATCATTAGCGATGATTTTCCTTTTAAATATCCCATAAAGCTTGATACTGCCAGTTTGGGCGGAATCTTTACGAGCATGTGAATATGATCTTTCATCGCATGAGCTTCTATTATCTCGACACTTTTGTAATGACATAATTGCCTTAATATACTGCCTATATCTATTCGTAATTTCCCATAAATCGCTTTTCGTCTGTACTTAGGGATAAAAACAATATGATACTTACAGTTCCACCTTGTGTGTGATAGACTTGAATCGTCATTGGGTTTACTTGCCATGACTTCTCCTCCTATATGTTGAATGTGGTTGTCAGCCTCATTCATTATAGGAGGATTTTTATTCTGCTCACCGCTTAAGCTCTTTGACTCCATACGCATAGCGTATGGTTTTTATAGATAGACGAGGCCTATCTATAATTAAAAAAAGAAGAGTGTAAAAACTCTTCTTTTTTAAATTGAATCTGATATATTTCATGTTAAAAATATCATTATTCAATGGGTTAAGCTATGCCTTATTTACCACATCAATATCAAGAGATACTAAAGCAATTTCTTTTTATTTCTTCGTCCCGATTACTTATCTTACTCATTCCGATAATTTGTTTATCGGTAGTCAGTGAAAACAGTATCGAGAGTGTGAGCGATTTTTCCTTAGCCAATCAATTTATTCAGATACTTATCATTATACTTATCTCAATCAATATCGGATCTAATATTATTATCTCAAGAAATAAAGATAATCAATCACAAACAACTAAAATTATAGTTTATCTTTTCTTCCTCTCTTTGATTTTATGTATTTTATTTTTTATCATATCAAAATTTATTTTCTCACCCCAAATACATGATATAAACATCATATTGTTAAGCAGTATGCCGTTTGTTGCTATAAACTTGGTGTTCTCTTCCTTTTTGGAAGCAAATAAAAAAACTAAAATATCACTCTATCTTTCAATATTATCGCTGTTTATTACCGTTATTGCCTGTGCCTTAATCAACAACATTTCAGTTACCGATTATGCTATTGCTACAACATTGATTATAAGCTTTGTTCGATTTTTTCAATGTATTGTAACCGCTTACATTCTCAACAAACTGTTTTCTTTTAAATTGCATAAAGACTGCTTAAGCATTGATGGCGGATTAATTAAAGAGATTGCCTCATTCGGTATACCGGAAATGATCAAGTCAATATTATTTACCGGTTCCATATTTCTTTCCTTTTATTATTTATCTCATTACAATATTGAAATCCATTATTTAAGTATCAGTTTCTTTTATAAAAACATCATATCCGTTCTATTTTTAAGTTTCTGTATTGCTTACTCTATACACTTTGCCAAAAGCGTAAAAATAAAATTAGATAAAGAAAAAATTATTTTTACTACTGTTTTTCATATTATAATTTATTTATTCCTATTTAGTACAACCTATCAAGCGGCTTATTTTTTTAATGAAATGTATGTTGCTGAAATTTCAGAATATCTTTACCTATCTCAACTGATTATATTGTTTGATGCTATTGGATTATTTTTTGTTTTTCACCTAAGAATTAACAACATTAAAATCTTACCGCCACTTTTAAGGCTGTCTTTTGTGTTTATTGGTGTGCCGATTGGTATATTATTGGCAAACAAATATAATAACAGCTATTATTTTTTATTTGGTATTCTGTCTGGCAATGCAATATTTGCCATCATGGTAATTTTTTATTATCGCTCCTTAATAAAACCAACAAATAATAAAACGTAAAAAGATAACAAGCGGTGGGATTTACAAAATATTTTGCAAATCCTACCGCTTGCATCACTACCTCAAACAAGCCTCGGCAGTTTT
>JAUNHN010000223.1 GCA_030523915.1 Capnocytophaga sp.
CATGGTGAAGTAGGTTAAAATAACTACAAAATAATGATTTGTAGTTAATGGAATATTCCAATCAGTCGCCATAAAATCCCTAACTCGCATTGTATAGTATACCGCTGTACCATTTCTCCAAAGTTCGCCTTCATGTTTTGCTAATCCCGTAAATAAATAAACAAAACAGACTTGAATCATTATAGCATAAGTAAATATTAATGAATATTTACTTATAAAATTTGATAGTATATCTTGTTTCTTTTTAGAATACCGAAAATGTTCTAAATTGTCAGCGAGTACAAGAAAAGGCAAAATGACTTGTATAACATTATCTGAACCATCAAGTATAAACCCATTTCTTATTTTTAAAATGATTATTGAACAATAAAGAAGCACTCCCATAATTCTACCACCAATTGCAAGCATATATAGTGTAGCAAGAAAAACTATCCATAAAATAAAAATAAAGGAAAAGTAGGGTCTATGAAATGGATATGTTAAATATTTCAAACCATAGAAATTCATTTGATTTATATAATTTTCATATGGAAAAATAGCTTCTAATCCAAAATACTCTTCTGCTAATGGTAAATAAAAACACATATTTTTTATTATAATAAAACAGAAGAGAATCCTTGTTATAGTTAAGCCTATACTATATTTATTCGTCATTATTATAGAATATGTTTTTAATTAAATAATAATCAGATGTGATTTCATTAAATTCATAATTATCAAGATTGTAATAATCTTCCTTTCGTTTAGAAAATCTTGGAAATTTTGCATTTAGTATTCTATATTTCACTTCTATCTTTTTAGGTTGAATATTATTTTTAGAAAAATAATTTCTTGCTATGTATTTTGAATATTGAAGTAATGAATTATGTCCATAGGTTGCCATTAAAGATTTTTTATAAAATAATTTTGCTTTTACAGTATCCTTTGCAAGGCTATCTGTTTTGACAATTTGCTCAAGAATAATTTTATGATTTTCATTTATATTTGACATACAAGATTGAGTAAATTTACTTATTCTTTGAGCAGGAGACCAAAAATATTCTTTTCTCTCTCTAATTAATGGTTCTGTTATATCTATCCAATCAATTATTTGGGTCGTTCCTTCTTTCGTCTGATAGTTAAACTTCATCAATAAAGACATATTTGTATTAATTGGATTAGGGGCAAATAATGTCCATGCTTGGCTAAAAAAAGGATCTACATAATTATGTAACTTATATTTGTATTCATGTTGTATAGGATTTTCATTTAGCTGTGATGTAAAAACAAAACACCAAAATGAATGAACAACATTATTACAAGACCTATTTTGAATAATAATTGGATAGATTTATTGAACCTACCCGATACATTCTGTATTTTAGTTATCAAATTTTGAAAAATCATGTTTATTATAATTCTTTTCAAAATCTAAAAACGCCATTCTAACCTCAGCGTGTATACTATTCCAACCATCTATAAAACCTACAGCTGCAACAATAGCTAATGCTACACCTGCTGCTATCCCTGGTAACGCTATTTTATCGTTTGCTGCTGTAGTTATACCATAATCCTGAGTAGCTACTAATGCCATTGAATTAGCTTGATAACTACCCACTGCAGGATAAACAGACATATTCGGAATTGTTAATAGCATTATAGCTACTAATACAAAAACTCCAATTCGAGATTTTTTTATCAATTTATTCATAATAATATTTTTTAATTATCAAATTTTGAAAAGTCACTTGGATTATAACTAGTAAAATCTACCATAGCAGGTTCTAATTGGGAACCTCCTCCCAAAAGATCATATGCATGATGAGCTATAGTTCCTAAAGCATAACCTGTTTCATATGCTAATGCTACTGCACCTGCAGCTACAGCTATAGCTGCTTTAAGTCCTACAACTTGATCCATATTAGCTGTTGCTAAGTCATAATTAGAATTAACTACTAAGTTAGAAGAATTAGTAGAATAATTTCCTACTGCCGAATAAACTTCCATATTTGGAATTGTTAATAGCATTATCGCTACCAAAATTAGCACCCATTTTTTTGTATATTTTTTCATATTCATAACAGTAAAAATTTAA
>JAUNHN010000224.1 GCA_030523915.1 Capnocytophaga sp.
TTCAAGAACTTATTTCAGTAAAAAGTTTGAAAATGAACAAATATCAGATGCAGAATATGTAAATTTTGACTTGCAATCTATTGATGAATTGACACAAAAATTACAAAACAATCCCAATTTAAAAGGAATGAATGTAACTATTCCGTATAAAAAAGAAATTATTCCTTTTTTAGTTTCATTAGATAAAATTGCCGAAACAATCGGTGCTGTAAATACTATTAAAGTAACAAAAAAAGGGTTAATAGGCTATAATACAGATTATTATGGTTTTTTAGAATCATTAAAACCTTTATTACAACCTCACCATACGAAAGCGTTGATATTAGGTACAGGCGGAGCTTCAAACGCTGTGGCGTACGCTTTGGAAGAATTGAATATTTTATTTAAATTTGTATCCAGAACCCCTGAAAATGAACAACTTTCATACTTAGAGTTATCATCACAGCTCATAGATGAATACAAAATTATCATTAATTGTACCCCCTTAGGAACATTCCCAAATGTAGATGACTTCCCTCCTATTCCGTATCAATTTTTAACCGATAAGCATTTGCTTTACGACCTGATATATAATCCTGAAAAAACTACTTTCCTTAAAAAAGGAGAGCAACAAAAAGCAACTATCAGCAACGGACTGAAAATGCTGGAACTTCAAGCTGAAAAAGCGTGGCAAATCTGGACAGAAAACTAAAATTTACACCAATGGAAATTACATATTCTTTATCCGAAATAAATCGTATAGCCGAGCAAGTTATCCCATTATTTTCTTCCAAAGTAATTGTTTTTCAAGGAAGTATGGGAATGGGAAAAACTACTTTTATCAAGGCTCTGGTAAAGGCATTGGGTATTGATGATACTACTACAAGTCCTACTTTTGGTTTGGTGAATCATTATGAGAATGACAATGTTACGGTGTATCATTTTGATTTTTATCGCATTGAACGCCAAGAAGAGGCTTTTGATATTGGTTTTGAGGAATATCTTTACTCAGGAGATTGGTGTTTTATTGAGTGGGCTGAGCGTGTAAGTTCTTATCTGCCAGATATATATACAACCGTTGAATTCCAATGGCTCGACAGTAATTCACGGAAATTAAAAATAATCAATACTCCCATTTAGTTAAAGAAAATTCGTGTTTTTATAGGGAAATGGTCTGACGGATAAAGACCGTCAATTTTTGTATCAATAATTTTATAATTTTTCGATTGTAATTTTCTGGTAATGAATATATAATCAATTCGCAAGTTAGGTTTTTCATTGAGTTTGAATGCTGTAAAAGTACCTTGCGGAATGTTTTCATAAGATTGATAAGTATCAATTAATTCTTTTTTTATAACTGTAATTCCTTCATTATCAGGAGTTATATTAAAATCTCCCATTAAAATAACAGCTTCATCTGCAGAATTTATTTCTTTTATTTTTTGAAGAATCAGATTGGCACTCTCTCTTTGTGCTATTTGCCCTTCATGGTCAAAATGTGTATTGAACACAAAAAATATTTTCTTTTTATATTGTAATTTCACCCAAGTAGTAATACGATTGCAACAAGTTCCATCCCAACCTCGAGAAGGTATTTCGGGAGTTTCTGAAAGCCAAAAATGACCACTATCCAACAGTTTAAAATAATTTTTATCAAAAAAAATAGCTACATATTCACCTTTTTGATTGCCATCATCTCGACCTACTCCCACTCGCTGATAATTTGAAAAATTGGATTCTAAAAACATAACTTGATGATACATAGCTTCTTGTACTCCCAGAATCATTGGTTTTTCATTTTGGATAAGTTGTTTTACTCGCTCTTTCCGATTACCATCTGTCCAAGAGTTTTCTTTATCAGCTGTATTATCCAACCGAATGTTAAAAGTCATTACATCTACCGATTGTGTATATACCCAAGTAACATATAATGTCCAGAAAAGAGTAAAAATTGTTTTCATTTTGTGATTTTTTATACAGAACTATGCAAATTTACAAAAAATAAATGTAGCAATAAATAAAAAAACATCGCTAAAATAAAATTTTTAGCGATGTTTAATATGTTTTCGTGACCTCGTCAGGATTCAAACC
>JAUNHN010000055.1 GCA_030523915.1 Capnocytophaga sp.
CTTCAATCTTCTCAGTAGGAGTAGGTGTGTTATCAGATAAAATTACTTTTATGAAATACTGATAGGTGTTATCTTGCTGTATGTCAGTATCTTCTACTTCGTTGATATTTTGTGAAAAACTACGCCATAGCATAGGTTTTTCGCCTTGAAGAGACTTGTAAATAACGATTTCGCTGATAGCCACTTTGATAGGATACCAACTTAATGTTATTTTATTATCGGTAACTTTGCCGTTAAGTCCTCGCAATACACGAGCGTCCGTTAAAGGTTTGTGATGTATGTGTATCACAGGAGCGTATTCGGAAAAATTTCCGCTTTTATCTTCCGCCCTAAGGCTATAAACGAATGTCCCTGAAAGCGTTTTCGGCTCTTTGTAAGTGTAACTTTCGTTGCCGTTTTCTTTCTCAGAATGAATTTTAGTCCATTGATTTTCAGTATTTTTTCTTCGATAAAGATGATAAAATGCTACATCATCATCGAAACTCTTCTGCCAAGTGATTTTCCAGCCGTTTTTCTCTTCGGTATATTGCCTAAAAATGGGGGTTGGGGGCGGAATTTTATCGGGTTTGGTGAGTTCTATGATTTCGGAATGCGTGGATTCATTCTTCCGAACATCAATCGCCGTTACATAATAATACACTTTGGAATTTAGGTTTTTCAGCGAAACGGTGTCGGAAAGTTGCGTGTTTGTAATGTGCGTTCCCGTGATACGCATCATTTCTTCGCCTTTTCGGTTGCCCCGAAACACATAATAACCCATCAAATCGGCTTCGGTATTGGCTTTCCATTGAAGCCGAACAACGCCAAGGGAATCCACCGTTCCGCGAAGTGCTTGTATAACCGCTGGCGGAGTTTCATCATCGGGCTGAATAAGCATCGCAAACGAATCCTGCTGGCTTTGGTCTTTGCCGAAAGTACGGATTTTATAATAATTAGAAGGACTTGTAACAGAAGTAGTTAGCATTCTTTCGGATACAGAAATTTTATCTTTTACAATACGATATTCTTTGTCATCAACGGAATGTAATAAAGCAAAGTGTGTGATTTCATTTTCGTTTTCTTTGGGGAAATTCCACAAAATACGATATTCCAAATTAGTAATAGGCTGAATTTGTGAAAGTTGAGCAGCTTGTGAAATAGCTTTGATACCTTTTCCCGTAATCGTTTCAGAATAAGGACTATACGAACCAAACAGGGTTTTGCCTCGCAGTCTGTACGAATATTCTTGGTCGTTTTGCGTTAGCGAATCGATGTAAATCATAGCCGTAGCTTGGGCGTTTTGATTCATATTCACGATAGGAAGTTCGCTCACGGGTTTGAAATCGGTTTTTCCTTCAGCTTTTTCAAGAAAATAATAGCTATAAACATCGCTTAGGGTTTTGAAATCCCACGAAAGCACAACTTTTTTATCTTGAAAAATAGCGATAAAATCCAAAGGTTTTGGTAATTCTTCAAATTCTTGCAAACTCGCCACGGCAGTTGCTTCGGCAATAGTTACTTTTTCATTGGGCAACAAACTGATTTTATACAGATATTTTTCATTAGGTTGGACTTGCGAATCAATGTAGCCCCAACCAGCAAAACGAGCCACCTCAAAATCCAAATCGGCTGCCATTAACGCAAATGAAAAACGCTGTTCTACATCTTTGGCTTTATTGACGATGCCTTCTATCGTATTTTGTCCCGAAGCCATTGCTACCTCAAAACTTTCGCCGTAAATAGCCTGAGCCACAATAGCTGCGTTGTTATTCTGTTCCACCAAAGCTTGCCAATTTTCTAATTTTGGAGTGTTAAAAGTGCCTAAATCGGTGCGTTCAGGTGTGGGTAAAAGTTTGCCGTTACGCAAAATTGTAAAGCGTTCCAACCGAAACCCAATGCTATTAGATTTCTGCCAAGCCACAGGCGAATCTACCGCCCAACGAAGATAAATAGCATCTTTATGAACCTCTTTGACTATTTGTAACAAAGACTTTTCTTGCGAAAAACCACTAAAAATAACTCCAAAAAACAAAAAAGGCAAAAAATGTTTCATAAGGGGACGAGATTAGTTAATTAAAGACATAATGCAGAAGGTTCTATATAGCTTTAATGAATTATTTCTTATATTTTTAAGCAAAATTAAGTATAAATTTTTATTCTTGCAATTATTTATATCTAAACTCACATTTTTTTAATATGCAAATCCAACTTGCCATTTCTAATTAAAAAACAAAAATATGAAAAATTGAGAATTAAACTTTCACAAAGCCTATGTGTTGATAGAAAAAACAACAAAATGAAAAATAGGCACTTGAGCTAAAAAGTTTTTTAGCAAAGAATATTCTTACATCATTCAAATAAAAAACTATGTAATATTATTATTTTTTCAGAAAAAAGAAAGAGGTTGCCCAAAACTATCGGACAACCTCTTCTCAGTTTATGTAAAGCAATTATTGCTTTTTAGCCCACCATAGCGGTGTTAAAACAGAATCATCTCCTCCTAAGTGAGAAACGGCTTGTTGATAACCTTCTTTAACATTCGCTTGTAAACTTGCTGGATAAGGCAAACGTTGTGGGAAAAACGCTACTCTACTTTCCATATAAGTTGCATCGGTCAAAGCTGGTAAGCCTGACAACGGTTTCTCTATTGCAGGATTTTCAAAGAACGGAAGCCCTAAACGGCGGTGGTCACTCCATCCTTCTAAAGGAAGCCAAGGCACTTGTGCTATGAATTTTTGCGTAATGATTTTCGTTAAAGCATCATTTTTAACAGAACCATTTTTGTACAAATTGTTGGTTGGGTATGTGTATGAAACTGTTGCTTCTACGCCTGTATATCCATTTTTATATCTCATAGTTGCTGTCGTAGGTTCTGTGGTGTGCGTCCATTTAACGGAAGTTCCTACGCGGTTATAGTCTTCCGAAGCTATATAATCTGCATAGTGAGTAGATACTCCCCAATAGTCAAAACTCATTTTAATTCCTTTTTCATAAGCATCTTGAGCCGACATCGGGACGCTCCAACCCCTCACTGCTGCCTCTGCAATCAAGAAGTAAGATTCCCAAGCCCCAAAGAACAAGCGTTTTGCGGTACTATTACGTAAATTATTACGTAAACGAGGGGTCATTCCTGGCCAACCTACTACTTGATTTAATGCTCCTTTATCTCCCCAACTTCCTAATGAATGGGCATTCCAAGTATATGCTCCATTAACTTTAATGGTGTCGGTAGATTGAGTAGAGGGCAGTAAGTTACGCTCGAATGTTGTTACGCTTTCCTTAGCCGAAGATGGATAATAATTGTATTCAGAGTTTGCAAGGTCACCTGGTATAGGGAAAAGAGCATACGCACGAGGGTCAATAGCATCAGGCAACCCATCAAACCAATATCCTGCTACGGGGTTGTTTGTTTTGGTAGCAATATGGTCATCATAACGAACCCCTAACCAATCAGCTCCTTTTATGTTTGCCAAAGCGTTGGCTTTTCCAGTTAATTGAGCGGTTGATTTTACACCTCCCAAGCCTACATAAAGGTTGTTTAGCGTAGGAGAAAGATATTGCATATTCCATTCACGTGACATCACTCCTGTTAAATCATCCCAACCTGGTTTTTCTTGTACCTCAAAATCTTCGGTCAATTCAGCAATATATCCTGATGTTACCGCCTCTTCAAAATGTGCTTTTGCTACGGTAGGAGCTACCTCTGACAAACGCATTGCCAAACGCATACGCATCGAATTTCCGTATTTCTTCCATTTTGTAAAATCATATTGGTACGCAGGGTCGTGGTTTTTAACACTTGTAGAAAGCCCTGTGATGCTTTCATCTATTTTAGAAGTAGCATCTTTTAGCTCATTAAGCATAAAATTATAAACCTCTTCTACGCTGTTAAAATTCGGATTTTCACCTTGGAAACCATTTACTGGCATTGGTCCGAAATTATCGGTCGCTTCACTCAATAAATAAACTCGCCAAATCCGAGCTACTTGCAATAAGTTATTTGTGTGAGCAAGTACTTTACCCGCAGCTATTTTTTCTTCACTTACCTTAACAGCCGTATAAGCATTTTTTAACCACCCTGATAAGGCTCCGTAATAATCCGTAGTCCAATCGTTGTTATAAACTCCTGCTGGAAGCGAATTAATTCTATCCATTCGTCCTGCAGCTTTCCAATATAGTATGAAAGCTCTTTCAGCTACGTGAGGATTTTGCTGAGCTCCGATGATAGAACTATTAATCAAATACTCAACTTGTACTTGTTCTACCCCTACTGCCGTTGGGTCTATGTTAATCTCTTCAAAATCACTACACGAAGATAGGGTCAACGCCCCCAACAAACCCATTAAAATATATTTATTTTTCATTTTATTCTTTTTTAAGATTAAAAACTTACCGTTACATTGAAATAATACGAACGCATTGTTGGAGAAGAGAAATTTTCAAACCCAACGGCATTCGTTCCTGTAGCATATACTGACTCTGGGTCTACACCGTTCAAATAGCTTTTTAGCATCACTACATTATTGATAGACATACCTACTTTGGCACTTTGAGCTCCAAAGCCTTTTACCCAATCATTCGGCAAACGATAGTTTAATTGAAGGTTACGAATACGAATATTGGTAGCATCAAATAAGTTGTCTTCCGTAACACCTAAGTTTCCGTAAGTTCCTCCACTTTGGCTTGACCAAAAATCTTGTGGAGAAATAGCTTTGGTGTTCTCTACATAACCCCCTGCTCCGTCAGAAACTACGCCATTATATACAATATCAGCTCTTTCGCCATTAACCACTGTTGCTGCTGAACGTCCACTCGCTTTTAAACCATAATTCGTTCCAGAGAAAATTTTCCCACCAAAACGACCATCAACAAGAATGCTCAGTGAAAGGTTTTTATACGTAAATGTATTGGTGAAGCCTAACAAGAAATCAGGCTGTTGGTTTCCTAAAATGTGTTTCTGACCGTCTGTAGTTGGTAGTCCATTTGCATTAACAATAATGCGACCATAATGAGGACTTGCTGTGTCTTCCACACGAGCGTATTTAGTTCCGTAAATCACTCCATATCGTTCCCCTGTAATTGCCATAATTTGGATGTTGTCAAACGTTCCTAATGCGTATTGCGTTACAGGTTCAGCTCCGTCTACTAACGAATTGATAGTGTTAATGTTTTTCGATGCGTTTACGGTTATATCCCAAGTAAAATTCTCGCTTCGGATAGGTTGCCCTGTTAGCATCAATTCAAATCCTTTGTTTTCAATATCTCCTGCATTTACTTTCATTGCCGAATAACCACTCATTGAGTTCAACGGAATGTTTAATAATTGGTTGGTTGCATTTGATTTGTAGAAAGAAAGGTCAATCCCCAATCGGTTGTTAAAAAACTTAGCATCTAAACCTATTTCCCACGATTTGATTAACTCATTTCTTACATTTGAGTTATACAAAACGTTATTCGTAGAAGCCGTAGTATTTCCGTTAGGGTCATTCCCAATAGTATAGAAATTATATAATTGGTAAGGTCCCATATCGTTTCCTACTACTGCATACGAAGCTCTTAACTTACCATAGTTAAACCACTCAGGTTTGAAGTCTAACTCTTTTTCAAGCATTTCAGAAAACACCAACGAAGCACTTACTGAAGGATAGAAGAAAGAACGATTGGCTTTACTCAATGTCGAAGACCAGTCATTACGCCCTGTAAGGTCTAAGAAAGCATATTGGTCGTAGCTGATTTGGTATGTACCATAAAAAGAGTTGATTTTGTGCATACTATAACGCTGACTTACGTCTGGGTTTCCTTTACCGTTTGTAACTGTAAACAAATCAGGCACTTCCAATTCTCCTGCGTTGATTGACAGCCCTGAGCTATGGCGTTTCATTAGGTTTCCTCCAAAGGTTGCTGCCATACCTATTTTTCCAAACAAATCGTTTTTCTGAGCACTTAATAAGAAGCTAAGATTCGTTTCATTAAAAGTATCTTTGCCTAAACTGTAAAATCCTGTTGCAGTACGTGGACTGCGTCCGTAGGTTTTGTTTTCTACATTGGTGGTATATAAATCTGTACCTGCTTTTACTTCTGCATTAAACCAATCTGTAAACTGATATTTTACAGAGCCGTTCATCATAAAACGGTCGCGTGAATCTTGGTTTGTATTGTATTTTGCTAACCAATACGGATTTAATCCAGTTGTATTATACCAAATATGATTTCCAAAAGCATCTGTTGCAGCTGAAAATTCCGTAATATCTACGGTTGAAGGTAAGTCTACCAAAGTATTAAACACGTTAATATTTCGCTGACCTCCGATAGGACGATTTTTAACCTTTGAGTTAATGTATTGTATTTTGAAGTCTGTTGTCCATTTTTCATCTTTTCCAAAGCGAGAAACGGCTCTACTGATTAAATTCAATCGCTCTAAGGTAGCCCCTGGTATACTACTTTGATTATCAACGTGCGTCAAAGAAGAATAAATAGACGTTCCGTTGCTAACTTGTTGTTGGAAAGAAATAGAGTGCTGAATATCCACTCCTGTATTTAGGAATCCGTTTACATTGTCATACGTTGTTAAAGGAATGCGTTTTCCTTCCCAATCGGTTACTGTTTGTCCTTCGATTTTTGGACCCCAACTCGAAGTGGAAAGTGGGTCGTAAACTCCGTTAGAACCTTGCCCAAATATATCTTGAACGTCAGGTTTCATAAAGACATTTTCCAATCCAATAGAAGAAGAATATGTAATCCCTAATCCTTCACGGGCTTTTCCTGATTTGGTAGTAATTAAAATCACACCATTACCTGCTCGTGAACCATATAAGGCTGCCGCTGCAGGTCCTTTTAATACGGACATACTTTCAATATCGTTGGGGTTCAAGTCTCCTAAACCATTCCCCATATCCGTACTTGGATTCCAATAATCATTATTCGATGCACCTGTGAAGTTATCCATCGGCACACCATCAACCACAATCAGAGGTTGGTTATCTCCTGTTAAAGAATTATTCCCACGAAGCACAATTTTAGAAGAAGCTGCCGGTCCATTACTTCCTTTAACAATCTGTAATCCAGCTACTTTACCTGAGAAAGCATTTGCTAAGTTAGATTCTTTTGCCTCTACTAACGCATCTCCTTTTACCTCTTGCAGTGCGTACCCCAAAGATTTTTTCTCTCTTTTGATACCCAACGCCGTAACCACTACCTCGCCGAGCTGTTGTGCATCTTCTTTTAGTAAAACATTGATTACCAGTGTTTTACCCCCCCCCGTTACTTTTTTGGTTTGTGTTTGATACCCAACGAAAGTAAATTCCAAAACATCGCCTTGTTTTGCTTCAATTCGGTAGTTTCCATCAAAATCGGTACTAACACCATTGGCAGTACCTTTCACCACAATCGCTGCTCCTGGTAAAGGAACATTCGCTTCATCTGTTACCACTCCCGACACGGTTATCGTATTTTGTGCTAAAAGTGGGTAACACAACACCGCCATTATCCAAATGGCTGATGTCAAAATCATTTTTTTTAACATAGAATTGGTTAATTGGTTTAACAATTTTTAATTTGGTTACGCAAATTTACAGCTTTTTATATAAATCACAAAAAAATCATTACGAAAATTTTCACAAATATGTTTATAAGTATATCATTATATTTAACATCTTTCATTTATTCGTTCTTTTTCAGTTAATAACTTTTCTGTTTATTCACTAAATAACGAATAAAACACTCTATTTTCTGTTAAAAAATAAAAAATATTTTATTTTACTAAATAATCTCCGTACAACGCTCCGTAGGTTTGACAAGCACGATAATCCGAACCTTCTTTATCCATTCCGAAAGCATTCCACGCCGAAGGTCGGAAAATATCTTTGTCGGTAATGTTGTGCATTTGAATCGGGATACGAAGCATCAACGCCAGCGTAATGAGGTCAGCTCCAATATGCCCGTAACAGATAGCTCCGTGATTTGCTCCCCAATAACGTTTAATGGATTTTTCTAATGTTTTGTTCAGGTTTCAGATGTGTTCGTACTGAAAAAAATCTCTCCGTCTGGTTCGGGTAGAGCTGTAAGACTTCTATTTCGCCTTATTTGTGATAGCCTCTACCCGAACATTGGTAGTCTCATAATTAAATTATGGCTAACGGATTCATTTAGTACTAATTTAATTTTTGAATTAATGAAAAAGTTAGTTTTTGGTTTGGTTATGAAAAAGTTCGATGTAACTTTTACAATTCTATCTTCATAGAATTGTTTATCATATTTGGAATGGCAAAAATATTTCAAAAAAATAACTTAACAAATGTATAAAATTTGTATTTTTGTATCTGTTTTAAACATCATTCAAAATGAAAACAGACACTTTACCCAAAAAAGGAGACCCTTCCGTAATTCAACAGCGTTTTTCCTCTGTTCGCTTGAAGCTGTGGTGCTGTCGTTTTTGGCAGTTACAAAAATGGAATACAATTGATATGGCTTTTCCGTATTGGCGTATTTATTGGAATAAAAACCACGGAGGGTTAATTGGTTACGAGCATAAAGAATATGCCATGTCGCCCAACACCGTGTATGTTATACCTCCTAACACGCCTTATTTTTCACGCTATTCTTCCACTCCTAATTTGCATACCGCTACCGAAAGCGTACAAGGGAAACGTGTGGACGAAAACGAAGATGAACAACTATTAACCTCCTACTCGTTACTTCATTTATATATCCATTTTAACCTCGGAATTCCGTTTGACTATGTTAAAGAAGGTATTTATACTTTGGAGTTAAATTCATTTCAAAAAGAAAAATTAGAAAATCTCACTCAACATCTTAAAAAAGGAAATACATTTGATTTTTCTATCACAATGTATTTACAATCAATTATTTTTGAATTTATTGCTCAGTTAGACACTTCATTATGGGATACTTCCAGAATGGATAACAGAGTACTTACCGTAATTAGGTACATAGACCGAAATATCAATCAGAATCATACCAACGAAGATTTGGCTTCATTGGTGCATATGGCTACCAATTCGTTCGCTAGGCTTTTTCACAGCACGATGCAAGTACCATTACAACTTTTCATCAAACAACGTAAAATCAATAACGCTTGTGGGCTTTTTGACCATAACGAAATTTCTATCGAAACCGTAGCCCAACAATTAGGTTTTGCTGACCGATATCATTTCTCACGCATTTTCAAGCAAATACGAGGCATCTCACCGGGTGAATATTGTAAAAGCAAGAGGTTTTTATAAAAACTAAATGCTGCTAAACACAAAAGTAAATTTCTATAATACAGTTAATTAACCAAGAATTGTGTTAAAAACATCAAAAAAAATATATAAGTACAAAAAAAATATGTAACTTCGGCGACTATTTATTAAACATACAAAATTAAAACAAAAAAGAATGGACTTAATCAATCATTTGATGTCAGCGGTGCTAATGCTGATAACTTTTGCCATAGGAAGCTCACTTCGGTTTAGTGATTTTGAAAACATCTTCACACACGCGAAAGCACTTACAATAGGGCTGATTGCCCAAATGGTATTTTTACCTATATTGGCATTTGTAATTGCCTATTTTGCAGATTTATCACCTGAACTTAAAGTAGGATTAATTATCGTAGCGATTTGCCCTGGCGGAACTACTTCTAATTTCGTCTCCTATTTAGTAAATGCTGACACGGCTTTGGCTGTAGCACTTACTACTATTAATAGTCTACTGATTTTATTTACAATACCGACGTTAGCCAACCTCGGGATATCTATCTTTATGGGAAAATCGTCCGAGTTTTCTCTTTCGATGGTTGATACTTTTTGGGAAGTGAGCAAAATAGTTATTATTCCTGCTTTTTTAGGATTGATTTTTAATAGATATTTGCCTGACGTAGCTCTCAAAATAAAAATTCCGCTAAAAGTAATTAACACCATTCTACTTGGATTAGTTTTTATTATAAAATTCTTTGCCGACCAAGAGTCTGGCGGAACAGGAATTGTACTTGAAGAAATTTGGAAAATTCTGCCTTACACCCTTATAGTACATTTAGGTTCAATGATTTTGAGTTATATAATAGCAAAAAAAACATTCCATATCCCGAATATACAAGCCACTACTATCGGGATAGAAGTAGGATTACAAAACACCGTTTTGGCTATCTATGTAGCAGGACTTATCCAAAGTGTAGAGATGGCAAAGCCAGCCTTAGTATACGCTATGTTTTCATTTTTCACTACTTTGATTTTTGCTTTTGTAGCCATGAGGCGTTATAATAAAAAATTCTTTTAAAATTCTTGGTTATAAAAGCCAAAGAAAAATTTGTTTTGTAAAAATTATTTTATTTTAGTCTAAATAAATTTTGTAAATTAAAAGAGAAAAACTATTTTTGCCCACAAATTTTATTTAAACCAATTAAAATGATTCACAACTTTATCAAAATCAAACAATTATTGAGCGTAATGGCTATTTGTGGTGGGATAGTATTTTCTTCTGGAAATCAGATATTTGCATCAGAAAGAAACACTTTAACTCTCCAAAGCCAACCTTCGGAAATCCGAGTAAGCGGACAAGTAACCGACGAAAATGGAGTGCCTATCCCCAGCGTTAGTATTTTAGTAAAAGGAGCAACCCTGCAAGGAGTTTCTACTGATAACGACGGGTATTTTTCCATAGAAGTCCCCTCCGATGCTGTGTTGATATTCAAACATTTAAGTTTTCACACGCGTGAAATTCCTGTAAAAGGACAACAACAAATCCATATAAAATTACTTCCTCTAACACAAGAACTTGGCGAAGTTACCGTAACTTCCACAGGGGTAAAACGCGAGATTAAGAATTTTGCAGGAGCCGTGAATGTGATTTCTGCGGCTCAAATCAAAGAAATGGCAATCCCAACGGTGGGTGATGCTATTCGCTTTGTTCCTGGTGCAAATTACACCGATGAAGACGGAAGAGGACTACGTCCAGGTATCGGTTTGAGAGGCTTAGAACCCAACCGAAACAGCAATACTTTGGTGGTTATTGACGGAAAAATTCCTATCGGGCAGAGTTATGCCGATATGGGAGGTTACTATATGATGCCCGTCGGAGCCATTGAAAGTGTGGAAGTTATCAAAGGAGCATCTCCTGCCTTATATGGAAGCGGAAGCATCGGCGGGGTGGTAAATATCATCACCAAAAAAGGAAGCCAAACCCCTTACACCAGCCTTTCACTTCAATACGGAAATCATAATAATATGAATTTCGGTATTGAAACAACTGGCACCAATTCCGACGGAAATTTCAAATATTATGTAGGCTACAACAGACGGCAAGGCGATGGATTTAGAAGTTCGCGTAGTGATTTCGCTACCAATGATTTAACCATCAATTTGGGAGCTAATTTGACCCCCAAAGATGAACTTAGTTTTTTCTTTAATGCCTTTACAGAAGATTCCCAAACTCCTGGCGGACTTACACAAGCCCAATGGGACGCTGACCCTACGCAATCCGTTAATCCGTATGACTTTTTAGAGTCAAAACGATTCAGCAGTTCTTTTTCCTATAAAAGACATTTCAATGAAGAAAATTCTCTGACAACCGCCATTTACGGAGGATTTTTCAAGCGTGATTGGTGGCTTGACAACAGAAATAGCAACGCCGCTAACAGAGCTTTCCAAGGAATACTTCGCGATGTACCTGTGGTAGGTTTATTTTCTGATTATGAGCGTACTAACGATTTATTTGGCAAGAAAAATAAACTATTAACAGGAATTCGTTTGCACACCGATGCCACTTCCAACCGAACCGTAGAAACCAAAGATACAGCTCTCTTCGGAACGAAAACAGGAACAGAGCGTGCCGATGTGTATAATTCAATCGTTGTGATGGAAGCCTACGCCTATGATGAGTTTCATTTTACGGACAAATTTTACATCAATCCTGCGTTACGGTTCACTCATGCCGAGTACGCTCGAAAAAATTTCACATCGGGCGTGTGGGAGCAAAATAACGGCGAAAATGCCTTTGTCTATTCTTTGGGGCTATTCTACAAATTTTCAGACAATTACAGAATTTACGCTACTTATTCAAAAGGGTATCAAATGCCTCGTTATGCCGATGCTCTTGCTACCAATGGCGACTTAGATGCCGAAAAATCAAACAATTACGAAATCGGGATTCGCACCCAGCCCGTTAATTGGTTTGAAGCAGAAATTACCGCTTACTTGCTTGACTTTAACAATAAAAGATTCACCGAAGGAGGGCTTTTGACCAACGGCGGAAAAGCTATACACCAAGGAATTGAATTCAACGGAAGCATTTATCCTATTGAAAATTTAAAAATCTACGGAAGCGGTGCAATTCAGAAAGCAACCATTGAAGAAGGGCAGTACAAAGGAAATCGCATACCTTACGCCCCTCGATATGTTACCACGGCTGGTGTCAAATATAATTTCCCTATAAACGACGGAATTTTCATTGTGAATGCGTATGTCAATTTTGTTAGCTCACAATTCTCCGATGCTGCAAACACCGAATTTAATGCCAACGGAATTGTAGGCGTTGTACCGAAATATTATGTTTTTAACGCCACGCTGAATTATAATTTGAAAAAATGGAATTTCAACCTAAACGGATTAAATTTACTTGACCGAAAATATTTCACTTATCGTCATTCGGCTTGGGGCGGAATTATGCCAGCCGCCACACGTAGTCTAATGGCAGGAGTGGGCTATAAATTCTGATTTTTTAAGCAAAAATCATTTTTTCATCATCACAAAAACCTTTGGAAAAGCCATATTTCCCAAAGGTTTTTTATTGCATTAATTTATTGCATAAAAAATTTTGTTTCTTTCTTCCATTTTTCGTATCTTTGTCCGTTGGAAATTAAAACTTGAAAAATTTTTAATGAAATATCAAGAGAAGAAAAAAGCAGTTATTTTACTTGCTGATGGTACAGCTTTCTACGGAAAAAGCGTAGGAAATGACGGAACTGTCTTTGGAGAAGTTTGCTTCAATACAGGTATGACGGGTTATCAAGAAATTTTTACTGACCCTTCATACTACGGACAAATTATGGTAACAGCCAATGCCCATATTGGAAACTATGGCATTAATGACGATGAAAATGAATCGGACGGAATTAAAATCAGAGGGCTGGTTTGTCGTAATTTTAGTTACAACTATTCACGACCAAGTGCTTCGGGTTCGTTAAAAGAGTTTTTTGACAAAACCAATTTGGTGGCTATTTGCGAAGTAGACACTCGTGCTTTGGTAGCTCATATTCGTGATAATGGGTCGATGAATGCGGTTATTTCTACAGAAACCGATGATTTAGAAGTACTTAAAGAAAAATTAAAACAAATTCCAGATATGAAAGGTTTAGAATTGGCTTCAAAAGTGTCAGTTACTGAACCTTATTTTTTTGGTGATGAAAACGCCAAATATAAAGTTGCTGCCTTAGATTTTGGCATCAAAAAGAATATTTTGCGAAATATGGCTAAACGCGATATGTATGTGAAAGTATTTCCGTACAATACGCCGTTAGAGGAACTTAAAAAATGGAATCCTGACGGATATTTCTTGTCCAACGGACCTGGCGACCCAGAGCCTCTGACCGAAGTAATTGCTTTGGTAAAACAAATAATTGCAGAAGATTTGCCTTTGTTTGGCATTTGTTTAGGACATCAAATTATCGCTTTGGCGAACGATGTGCCTACGTTCAAAATGCACAACGGACACAGAGGAATCAATCACCCTGTGAAAAATTTACTGACGGGCAAAGGCGAAATAACCTCTCAAAATCACGGTTTTGCGGTGGACAGAAAACAAGCCGAAGCCAATCCTAACATAGAAATCACACACACGCATTTGAATGATGATACCATTATGGGAATCCGTGTGAAGGGCAAAAAATGCTTCAGTGTGCAGTATCACCCCGAAGCGGGACCTGGACCCAACGATGCTACCTATTTGTTTGACCAATTTGCTGATTTAATGAAAAGGAAATAATTAGGTTTGAAAAATTCTAAAAAGTTTGAAAAACTCTAATATAAAGGATATGAAGTTGATACAAAAAGTATGATATTTCTGTCAGGCTGAGCGAAGTCGAAGCCCTGTAATGATAAGGCTTCGACTTCGCTCAGCTTGACAATCGGAACTATCATCATACTTTTTATAACACGACCAAGAATATTAACATCTTATATTAAAAATAGAATTATGAACATACAATCTATCTCATTAGTTGAACCACATTTTTTCACTGACAATGATGGAAATTCAATTGTAATGCTCTCCAAAAGAATATTACAATGAATTGCTTTCAAAAATAGAAGAGTTATACGAAGATTTAGAAGATATACAAGCCCTCAATGAAGAGAAATTAAATCCGACAGAAAAAGAAGAAGCTCATTCTTTTTTCAGTAGAATAGAAAAAATGTCTATAAGAAAAAGTAAAGTATCGTTTCTCTTATAACTCTTAGGATTAATTGAACTTAAAAAAACATATAAAATTAATTAAAAATATATAAAAAATGAGTATTATTGTAAGCGTACACGCACGACAAATTTTGGATTCAAGAGGGAATCCTACTGTGGAAGTTGATGTTTTAACAGAAAACGGGTATTTGGGAAGAGCTGCTGTTCCGTCAGGAGCTTCAACTGGTGAATATGAGGCGGTTGAGCTTCGTGATGGCGGAAAAGAATTCTTAGGAAAAGGAGTTCGTAAAGCGGTTGCTAATGTTAATGAAATCATCGCTGAGGAAATCGTAGGATTAAGCGTTTTCGAGCAAAACCTTATTGACCAAGTGATGATTGCTTTGGACGGAACGCCTAACAAATCAAAATTAGGAGCAAATGCTATCTTAGGGGTTTCGTTGGCGGTTGCGAAAGCTGCGGCTGAGGAATTAGGGTTGCCTTTGTATCGTTACGTAGGCGGAGTAAGTGCAAACACATTGCCAGTCCCGATGATGAATATCATCAACGGAGGTTCACACTCTGATGCCCCAATTGCTTTCCAAGAGTTTATGATTATGCCTGTAAAAGCTAAAACATTCTCTGAATCTATCCAAATGGGTTCTGAAATTTTCCACAACTTGAAAAAAGTGTTGCACAACAGAGGTTTGAGTACTGCTGTGGGCGATGAAGGAGGTTTTGCTCCTACGTTTGAAGGCACAGAAGATGCGTTGGATTCTATCAAAAAAGCAGTAGAAAACGCAGGTTACAAATGGGGTGAGGAAATCAAAATCGCGTTGGATTGTGCTTCCTCTGAGTTCTATGCAGACGGAAAATATGACTATACCAAATTTGAAGGTGCAAAAGGAAAAGTTCGTACTCGCGAAGAGCAAGTGGCTTATTTGGCTGAATTGACTGAAAAATACCCAATTATCTCTATCGAAGATGGTATGGACGAAAACGACTGGGAAGGATGGAAAATGCTTACTGACAAAATCGGTAAAAAAGTACAATTAGTTGGAGATGACCTATTTGTAACCAACGTTTCGATTTTAGAAAAAGGAATCGAAAAAGGAATTGCCAATTCTATTTTGATTAAAGTAAACCAAATTGGTACACTTTCTGAAACGATTGCAGCTGTGGAAATGGCTCACAGAGCGGGTTACACATCGGTAATGTCGCACCGTTCAGGCGAAACTGAGGACAATACCATCGCTGACTTGGCTGTGGCACTAAACACAGGACAAATCAAAACAGGTTCTGCTTCACGTTCTGACCGTATGGCGAAATACAACCAACTTATCCGCATCGAGGAGCAATTAGGTGCTGTGGCTTATTTCCCACAAGAAAAAGCATTTAATGTGAAGTAGTTTTCATACATTAATAAATAATAAATGAGGCTACTCTTGGGTAGTCTCATTTTTTTTCTATTTATCAATTTTATATATGGAAAAAGAGCTTACAGACTTATTGAAATTACATGTTTTACATAAGCATATAAAAAAGAATGTACAGGTAGCCCTTATGAATTAGCAAA
>JAUNHN010000225.1 GCA_030523915.1 Capnocytophaga sp.
AGATTAAAAAATTTATTATTGAAAGATTAAATAAATTAAAAATATTAAAAAAATAAGCAATGAAAACGATAAATAAGATACTAAAATACGGATTTCTTCCGTTGGTTTTTACCATTTTGGCTTGTAATGGAAACAATCACGACTTTGATGCTTCGGGAATGTTTGAAGCTGAGGAAACTATTATTTCGGCTCAGGGGCAAGGTGCTTTGATGGAATTTAACATACGCGAAGGACAAGACTTACAGGCAATGCAGCGAGTTGGTTATATTGATACCTTAGCATTATACCTCAAAAAGAAACAAGTTGAAGCTCAGATTGTAGCACTTTTGGGTAAAAAACCGAATATTTCGTTACAACTTTCGGCATTGCAAGAACAACTTAAAACTGCTGAAAATGAGAAAGTTCGGATAACAAACTTGCTCAAAGGCGATGCGGCTACAACCAAACAGTTAGATGATATAAATTCGCAAATTCAGGTGATAAAACGCCAAATTGATGCTCAGAAATCAACCTTGAACATTTCCAGCGAAGGAATGAACAAAGATGCCGTAGCTTTACAATATCAGTTGGAACAAATTGAAGACCAAATCAATAAGTCGAAAATCGAAAATCCTATAAATGGTACGGTACTTACCAAATATGCACAAGCCAATGAAATGGTTTCGATAGGAAAACCTCTGTACAAAATTGCCGATATTTCGGAATTGATTCTTCGAGTGTATATTTCTGGAAATCAGCTTCCTGAAATTAAATTAAATCAGAAAGTTACCGTATTTACAGACGATGGCAAAGGCGGATATCATCAAAGCGAAGGTATGATAAGCTGGATTAGCGACAAAGCGGAATTTACTCCCAAAACCATTCAAACCAAAGACGAACGTGCCAACCGCGTATATGCAATAAAAGTTAATGTAAAAAATGACGGACGCTACAAAATAGGAATGTACGGCGAGATAAAATTGTAATTATTGAGAAACTTAATAGCAAAGGATTTCGTCTGTAACCCTTTATAAAAAGAAACATAAAAATCTACTCAAAAATGCAAGATATTGTCATTGAAAACATCTCAAAATCCTATCAAAAAGGAGCGGTACAAGCCTTGGATAGTGTATCTTTTTCGGTAGAACAAGGAGAACTTTTTGGGCTTATCGGTCCCGATGGTGCGGGCAAAACAACGCTCTTTCGGCTACTGACTACCTTGCTGTTGCCCGATAGCGGAAGTGCAGCGGTTTGTGGTTTGGATATACAAAAAGATTACCGAGAAATACGAACCATTGTGGGATATATGCCGGGTCGGTTTTCACTATATCAAGACCTAAGTGTGGAAGAAAATCTAAACTTTTTTGCTTCGGTTTTTAACACCACGGTAGAAGAAAATTACGATTTAATTCGCGATATTTATGAGCAGATAGCCCCCTTCAAAGACCGAAGAGCAGGGAAACTCTCAGGAGGTATGAAACAAAAGTTGGCTCTTTGCTGTACTTTGATTCACCGTCCGAAAGTGTTGTTTTTAGACGAACCAACCACCGGAGTTGATGTGGTTTCGCGGAAAGAATTTTGGGAGATGCTCGGCAGACTCAAAAGTCAAGGAATAACCATTTTCGTTTCAACACCTTATATGGACGAAGCTGTGCTTTGTGAGCGAATTGCTCTAATTCAGAAAGGAAATATCTTGTCCGTAGAGACGCCCGAACAAATTATTAACCAGTTTCCGACGGCTTTGTATGCAATAAAGAGCTATTCGATGGGAAAACTACTTGCTGAACTTCGTAAAATGGCATTTGTAGATTCGTGTAATGCCTTTGGGGAGTATCATCATATCACTTTTGCAGAAGATTTACCCGAAAATCATCAAAAACTTATCGAATTATTGCAAAAATTAGGTTATGAAGATGTCGAATTGAAAAAAATAACACCTACGATTGAAGATTGTTTCATTAGATTGTCCTCTCTTTAAATCTTCACCCAATTTTCTGAAAAAAAAATGAATATTTTGTAAAATATTATGGAAATTGAGCAGATGATAC
>JAUNHN010000056.1:0-6182 GCA_030523915.1 Capnocytophaga sp.
CTCGCTTTGAGAAAAATTTATTATACATTAAAAATTATTTTCTCACTTTGAGAATTGTTATACAAAAATATAAATTAAAAATCTTATGCTAATAATACTTGCTTAAAAAAGATAAAAACTTCTGTATAAACAAAAGACGATATGTTTTAAATAAAAACATACCGTCTTAAAGAACAAATTGTTTAACCCTTAAATTGAACCAAGATATGGCTTTAAGTGGTACAAAGGTACTAAAAAAAATGAAACAAACATCATTTTGAGGAAAAAATTTTCAAAAATAGGGCAACTTTTCTTTTTTTGATATGCGAATTCCGTTTGTAGAGGGGCGTTATTCAGGTGTGATTTATTGAAGTACAAGTATTGTTGTAGCCAATTTTAGGCAGAAGTAGGGGGTGTCGCCATTTGTTTTTCAGCTTATCAGGCTGAGCGAAGTCGCAGCCTTAGGCGTTATCAGGCTTCGACTTCGCTCAGCCTGAGGGTAGTATCTGTGTAGCCTAATTACGAGTGTAGGAAAAGAAAAAAACTTCTTATTGGGTGCGAAATGGCATCAATAAGAAGTTTCTGTGAAGTAGTTTATTCATTTTTGAGTTAAAAGATGTCTCCTTCTTTTAGTTTTTCGGTATTCTCGGCAAGTTGTAGCTCGTCTATGAGTCGCTGTACGTCGCCGTTGATTACGTTTTGCAGGTCGTAAAGAGTGAGACCGATGCGATGGTCGGTAACTCGCCCCTGCGGATAGTTGTACGTACGGATTTTGGCACTTCTATCGCCGCTGGATACCATGCTTTTGCGTCTCGCCGAGTCGGCTTCCATTTTTTTAGCCAGTTCCATTTCATACAATCGGGAACGGAGTACCTTCAAAGCCTTGTCCAAATTCTTATGCTGAGATTTCTCGTCTTGGCAGCGTACTTCGATGCCCGTAGGTATGTGTTGTAGCTGAATGGCAGAGTAGGTCGTATTCACGGACTGCCCACCAGGTCCCGTAGAAGTGGTACGGATAATTTTCACATCAGCCATATCCAATTCCACATCGAATTCCTCCGCCTCGGGCAGTACCATTACTGTCGCAGCCGAGGTGTGGACACGTCCTTGTGTTTCGGTCTGGGGAACGCGTTGTACTCGGTGTACGCCCGCTTCGAATTTGAGGGTTCCGTAAACATTGTCGCCCGTAACCTCGAAGATAATTTCTTTATAGCCTCCTGAAGTACCCTCGTTGAAGTCCATAACTGAGGTGTTCCAGCCTTTGGACTGGCAATATTTGGTGTACATTCGGTATAAATCGCCAGCGAATATCGAAGCCTCATCGCCACCTGTTCCCGCACGGATTTCCATCACGGCGTTTTTAGCGTCTTCTGGGTCTTTCGGGATAAGCATAAAGCGAATTTCTTCCTCTAATTGGGGTAGCTTCTCTTTGGCTTCATCGAGTTGCATTTTAGCCATCTCCACCATCTCGGGGTCGGTCTCGGTAGCGATGATTTCTTCCGCCTCACGGATGTTGGAGGTAACGATGATGTACTCTTCTCGTTTGTCTATCAATTCCTTCAGGTCTTTATATTCCTTGTTGAGCTGAATGTATCTCTTTTGGTCGGAAATCACATCGGGTTGAATGATTAAGTCCGATACTTCATCAAATCTCTGTTTTACAATGTTTAGTCTGTCAAGCATTTTGTTTGAATATCTATAAAAATAGTAATGGGTGCAAAAGTAATAAAAATGGTTTTGAAATACAATGTTTTTACCAAATCGGCGAGAAAAACTTTGATTTATAAAGCCAATGCAACACGATTTCTAAAAGCCGATGTGTCGTTATTTTAGTAGGCTTACGTACTATTGGGGAGCAAAAAAACAAGTGCTACACAGTATTCAGCCGAATGATTTTCAGAAAATCGGTGCGAGAAATTTCCTCTGCACCCAATTTTTCCAAATATTGGCTGTGAATTTGGCAGTCCACAAGGTCGATTTCGGGATTTTCTTGCAAAAAAGAGATGAAACCGTACTGCGAAGCGTTGTTTTTTAGGCTGAACATGCTCTCCCCACAGAAGATACGATTTATTTTGATGCCGTATAGCCCTCCTACGAGTTGGTTTTCCTCCCATACCTCTACCGAATGGGCAAACCCCATCTGGTGTAACTCGCAATAGGCATTGATAATTTCAGGATGAATCCACGTGCCGTCCTGCTCCTTGCGAGGCGTGGTGGCACAGCGGGTGATTACCTCTTCAAAATGCTGATTATACGTTACCCGATAGGCGTTCTTACGGAATAGCTTGTGCATATTCTTGGATATGTGTAGCTTTTGGCGAAAAAGTACAAATCTTGGGTTGGGCGACCACCAGAGGACGGGGTCTTCTTGATTATACCACGGGAAAATGCCTTGGCGATAGGCTTCTAACAAGCGTTTCGGGGTCAAATCACCTCCGAAAGCCACAATTCCTTCTTCCGAAGCGGATTCGGGAGAAGGAAACGGCATATTTTCTTTCAGAAGTATCAATTTTTAGAAAGGTAAATCATCGAAATCTTCTGTATTTGTGGATTGCGTGGTTTCAAAACCTCCACTTACAGGGGGTGCAGGTGGGTAATTAGTGTTGGGAGCCTGCTGTGGCGGGTATTGCTGGTATTGCTGTTGTGGCGGATACTGCTGAAACTGCTGTGGCGGATATTGCTGAAAAGCCTGTTGCGGTGGATACTGTTGGAATTGTTGTTGAGCAACTTCCATGTCCTCAATACGCCATCCTTGCAGCGAATTAAAATATTTGGTTTCCCCTTGCGGATTTACCCATTCACGTCCCCGAACATTGAAACTGATTTTCACGAGTTGTCCTTGTTTGAAATTGTCGAGCAAGGCACATTTTTCTTGTGTAAATTCAAAAATGATGTACTGCGGATATTGTTCTTCCGTAGTTATTACTATTTCTCGTTTTTGGAAGCCATTTGCTCCGAAAGATTGAACGGCTGAGATATGTTTTACACGTCCTTGTAGTTCCATTTTTTCTTAAGTTTAAATTGAATTTTACAAAAGTAATACATTTATGAGATATATCAAAACTGTTTTTGATTAATTATTTATAGGTTCGGCATATAAGTCGTAATCCATAGCGTCGATTATCTTGACATTGATGAAATCGCCTGTTTTGACATAAAATTTCTTGGCATCAATCAGGACTTCGTTATCTACATCGGGAGAATCGAACTCGGTACGCCCGATAAAGTAATTTCCTTCTTTTCTATCGATAAGGCAACGGAATGTTTTTCCTATTTTCTCTTGATTTAATTCCCACGAGATTTGTGATTGGATTTCCATAATAGCGTTGGCACGTTGCATTTTAACTTCTTCGGGAACGTTGTCTTCCAAATTATAAGCGTGAGTGTTCTCCTCGTGGCTGTAAGTAAAGCAACCTAACCTATCGAAACGCATCTGCTTAACGAATTCTTTCAAAGTGTTGAAATCATCTTCGGTTTCGCCTGGATAGCCTACAATAAGTGTGGTGCGAATTGCCATTTCGGGAATTCTCTCACGGAATTCTTTTAATAATCTGGTGGTTTTTTCTTTTGTAGTGCCTCGTCGCATACTTTTAAGGATTGCGTCCGAAATGTGTTGCAACGGAATGTCAATATAATTACATACTTTGGGTTCTTGCTTCATTACTTCTAACACATCCATAGGAAATCCCGTAGGGAAAGCGTAATGCAGACGAATCCATTCAATGCCTTCTACTTTTACGAGTTCTCGTAGGAGGTCGGCTAATTTGCGTTCTTTGTAAAGGTCTAATCCGTAATAGGTTAAATCCTGAGCGATGAGAATGAGTTCTTTTACTCCTTTGGCAGCGAGTTTTTCAGCTTCTTGCACCAAATCTTCGATAGGTGTACTGCGATGGCTGCCACGCATCAGCGGAATGGCACAAAAGCTACACGGGCGGTCGCATCCTTCCGCTATTTTTAAATATGCGTAGTTTTTGGGTGTAGTAGTTAGGCGTTCGCCGATGAGTTCGTGTTTGTAATCGGCTCCTAATACTTTTAATAAAGAAGGAAGTTCGCTTGTTCCGAAATATTGGTCTACATCGGGGATTTCTTTCTCTAAGTCAGGCTTGTAACGTTCGCTTAAACAGCCCATTACGAAAACTTTGTCTACCAAACCTTCCTCTTTTCGCTGAACATAATCTAAAATGGTATTGATGCTTTCTTCTTTGGCATTGTTAATAAATCCACACGTATTGATAACCACGATGTTACCTTCTTTCTCGTGGACTACCTCTTTGCCACCTGCTTTAAGTTGTCCCATAAGTACCTCACTATCATATACATTTTTAGAACAGCCTAATGTAACAACATTAATAACATTTTTCTTTATTGATTTCGTTCTCATTTATAAAATCGCTGTGTTAAAATTAGTTTTAGGGTGCAAAGATATTATTTTTTAGTAAGTTACGATGTTTTTATAAGTTTAGAAACGTTATAAATACGATTTTGTTTCTAAATAGTTTTTTGAAATAAAGAGATTAATAGATGTTTTTTAGCTGTTAATTATTAAATTTTTAATTTTAATTATAGTTAATAATTGATTTTTATTTACTAAATAAGCGAAATTAAATGATATATAAATTGTTTTTATAAGAAAATTTTAACATATAATATTTGGTTTTTTATGTGTTTTGTTTTCTATTTGTAGAAAATAATTTGTGAAGAAATCCAATAAATCAAAGATTTTTGACAAAAAAAACAAAAAGTTTAATCTTAAAATTATATTACTTATGAAATTATTTACTTTTATAGCATTATTACTCACTATAACTATACAAGCTCAAACGAATATTTGGTATGATATTACCTATAAGGTGGATATTGATTTTGGTATGCCTGCTGAGAAAAAATCAAAATTGGTATTTAACACTACAGAGGCATATTACACAGAAGAGAGTCCAATGCCTAAATCCAGTGATAATGATGATAGAAAGGTAACAATACAAGGTATGGCAACTCGAGGAATTGAGGAGGTTTTTGTAACCGATTTAAAAAATAAAAAGTTTATTGTCAAACATAAGATAAACAATGTTTTTTATTGGGTAGAAGATAAATTGTTCCCGATAGAATGGAAAATAGATAGAAAAGCCAAAGCTACCATTTTAGGATACCAATGCTTTAAAGCTATGGGCGTTTTTAGAGGAAGGCAGTACACGGCTTGGTTTACGGAAGATATCCCGACTAAATTTGGACCTTGGAAACTTAATGGATTGCTAGGGTTGGTTTTGGAAGTATCGGATGCTGTGGGAGAGGTTTCTTTCGCAGTAGAACGCATAGAGCAGCTGAAAAACCTTGATGCCAAAATTTTTAATCTTACTGATAATCAGTCCGATTACAAAAAAGTAACGCTTCAGGAATATGTCGCTATTCAAAAAAAGAATAAAAGTGAAATTTTTCGAGTTCACATAGCTAAATTACCACGAAATGCAAAAGTTACTGAAATCAAAGAAAACGACCAAAACTCGGGCTACGAGCTTAAGTATGAGTGGGAAAAATAATTTTCATTTGGAAATCACTTCTGCTTAAATATCTAATAATCAAGTGCAAATCATAATGTACCTCGTGCAATAACGAGGCGAAAATCTATATAGCAATGTACAGATATTTCCATATATTTTTTGTTTTTTACTTTTTTTTGTCTGCAATATTGTTCGGGCAAAATAGCATTCAAGGAAAGGTATATGATTCCCAAAAGTCTCCTATTGAATTAGTTAACGTGTTGCTATCTGATAGTACAGATACTCAAGTGATTACCTATGGCACTACACAAACAGACGGGAGCTATTTTTTAAAAACAACAAATGAAGGCAAGATGTACATAAAGTATAGTTTTTTGGGTTATGATACTCATAGTAAGGAAATTATAGTGAAAAAAGGGCGTAATATTCTTGCTGATGTGCTTTTAACAGAAAAAGCCTTTGTTTTAGAAGAAGTGGTGGTGCGTACAGAGCCTCCTATATCTCAACGTCAAGATACCGTTAAAATTGTAACCAAATATTTTACCGATGGCACAGAAAAAAATGTAGAGGACATGCTGAAAAAAATACCAGGGTTGCAAATAGAAAGTGATGGCACTGTGAAAGTAGGTAATAAAGAAATCGAAAAAATTATGGTAGAAGGCGATGATTTTTTTGAAAAAGGCTATAAAATTCTTTCCAAAAGTATGT
>JAUNHN010000056.1:6192-15601 GCA_030523915.1 Capnocytophaga sp.
ATAGAAGAAATTGAAATACTGAACCGCTATTCGGACAATCGCTTACTGAAAGATATTGAAGAAAGTAACAAAGTAGCCCTAAATCTGAAATTGAATGAAAAATCAAAGCGGGTGTGGTTTGGTAATGTTGATGCAGCTTATGGTTTGGTAAGTGAAAATCGGTATCATTTGAAAACCAACCTGATGAATTTCGGGAAGGAAAACAAATATTATTTTTTAAGTAACCTCAATAATACGGGCGACGATTCCTTTGCAAGTTCTCAAAATATGAGTAATCCTATGCGTTTTGACCCGTCGGTAAAGTTGGGAAATGACCAAAGTGTAACGAAACTGATAACGCTTATGCCTCCGAACTTGGGATTTAAACAAATCCGTTCTCGAATTAATAATACGGAATTAATATCGCTTAACGGAATTTTTAATCCGACCGAAAAAATCAAAATAAAAGCCCAACTTCTTTTTAATTGGGATAAAATTCGTTTTGTTCAAAATACAACTAATGTGGTGAATACGAGTAGTTTGCATTTTACAAATACAGAGAATTATCAGTTGGATAATAAGGAAAAGGTAATTTTCGGGAAATTGGACACTTCGTACGATTTTACTAAAACTAAAATGCTACAAACCAGTACTTTGGTGAATTGCGGGAATTTTAAAGATAATGCCCATCTGTTGTTTAATGGTAATTCTACGATTGAAAATTTAGAGCATCGCAATAATCTTTTTGACCATAGAATGGCTTACACCCACAAGCTGAAAGAACGCAACGCTATTCTGATTACAGGGCGATACATACGAGAGTCTGCTCCACAGAATTATACGGTAAATCAGTATTTTTTCAATGATTTATTTCCGAATTTTAGCGGGACGAATAACGTAGGGCAATACGTTTCTGGAACGATGGATTTTGTGGGAATAAATGCGTTTTTCATCAGTCGAGCTGTAAAAAAGCATTTGTTAGAAATTCAAATAGGAAATGAATACAAAAAAGAAGCGTTACAAAGTCAATTATCTCTTTTTCAGGACAATGTGCTGATTGTAAATCCTGCTGATTTTCAAAATCAAACTACCTGTCATGAAAATGATTTGTATTTAAAAACAAACTATACGTATCACTTATCCAAAAATTATACGCTAACGGGGAAAGTAGATTTACATCAGTTTTTCAATCGATTTAATGATGAAGAACAGCATCGTCAGCATATTTTTTACATCAATCCAAGTGTGAATCTGGACTGGCAGATTAATAGCAACAATCTGCTGAATTTGTCGTATTCCTATAATAATTCCAACGCACAAATTACGGATATTTATAACGGATTTGTAATGACCCGATTTAATTCATTTACAAAAGGAATAGGTGATTTCAGTAGGCTAGATGTATCTGATATTTCCTTAAATTACACATTAGGAAGTTGGAGTGATAGATTTTTTGCCACCGCTTTTTTAATCTATCGGAAAAATCATAATTTTTTATCAACCGAAGCCTTTATAAATGAACAATTTTCTGTGTATAAAAAAATCCGTATTCAAGACCGAGAAATGTTTATTTTTAATACAAAAATAGATTATTATTTCAAATCATTATTTACGAATTTGAAATTAGATTTGGGTTATCATCAGCTTGATTTTAAGAATAAAGTAAATGATTCTGAATTACGCATCGGTAAAAGTAATTCATTTACTTATGGATTTGAATTGCGTTCGGCATTTCGGGGTGTTTTTAATTATAATATAGGCTCCAAATGGGATAATTCGCAAATAAAAATAGCTTCTTTTTCAAATTCTTATACAAATAACGTTAGTTTTGCGGATTTTAGTTTTGTTTTTAGCAAAAAAACAACTTTTAAAACGCAGTTTGAACGTTATTTCTTCGGAAATTTACCTACTGAAAAGGAATATTATTTTTTAGATTTTGAATTAGAACATAAATTTTTAGATAAAAAACTGACTTTTGCACTTGTGGGCAAAAATCTTTTAAACACGCAGGTTTTTCGTAAATATTTCATTAGTGATATTGGTTCATCTACTACGGAATATCGTCTTTTACCCCGATTTGCCTTATTGAGAATGATTTATCAGTTTTAGTTTTGTGAATTTATTACGTACTACTTATCCCAAACCGAGCCACAGTATTTAATTTTCCTATCAAATTTTTAGCCATTACATTGGTGTATTCTTTTTTGCGATATTTTGTAATAGGCTGAATTCCTACAATACTATTCGTTATGAAAAGTTCGTCGGCTTTTTGAAGTTCAAAAGGTGAAATTGAAGTTTCAATTACTTCTATATCAGGTATTTTGCTCAATGTTTTGAGAAGTATTTTTCGAGTGATTCCGTTCAGGCAACCATCACTTAGAGGAGGAGTTTTTAGGGTGTTGCCCGTTACTAAAAACAAATTTCCGTTTAGTGTACTCGCTATGTTTTTATTGTTATTGAGTAAGATACAGTTTTGATAATGATTTTCTTTAGCAAAAATACTTCCTATGATATTTACTAACTTATTGGTATGCTTTACGTTAGCGAGTAAATCGGCTTGAATGTAGAAATCCTTGAAAAGTTCTACTTCATACGGAGCATCGTTAAGTTCGTAAAAAGGCGAAGTTAGCTTGTCAGTTTCAATAATATAGTCCACTTCATTAGAATGTGGAGCGTAAAGCCCTCCATTTTGGCGGAAAATAGTAATACGTACACGAGCTGGTGAATTTTCTAATTCGTTGGATTTTATGAGTTTAAGTATTTCATTTTCAATAAATTCCATTGTAAAACTGATGGGGATTTCCATACGCAGAATACGCATTCCTGCCATAAGGCGTAAATAATGTTCTTCCCAGAAAAGGAGTTTTTGGTTGGTGTATTTTAAAGTGTCGAAAACGGCATCGCCATACTTGAAAGCTCTGTTTTCTACTTGCATAATTTTTTCATCGGATTTCAAAAGAATTCCGTTATGATTTATTTTCATCTGTTTGATGTTATTTTAAGTGTTTTTTAAAAAGGAATTTTACTAAAAAAGATAATTTTCTTTGCGGAAAATATTTTTTAAAAAGAGCCTAAGATGTGTTTTAATTCATTTACTTGATTCTCCCACAGCATTTTAGATTCTTCCAAATCATCAGCCAAAGCAAAGTCTACCACTATTAACGATACATCGCCCGTGATGTCATCTACTACGATTTTCATCTCGAAATAGGAATCGTCTTCACTGTCAAGCCATCGAAATTTAATAGATTCATCTAGTTTTTTACGAAGTAATTTGGCTTTTTCTTCAGAACCATCCCAGATAAATGTATAGATTTCGCCTCTTGAATTTACATTGTCAGCATACCATTCCGAAAGTCCTGAAGAGGTGGAAATGTACTGATAAAGCATCTGTGGCGAAGCGTGGATTACAAATTCCAATTCGTATTTTACTTTGTTTTGCATAATTTCTTTGTAAGAAAGATTTTTGAAAGGGGCAATATATGATTTAAAAATTAAATGAGCAAATTTTTTTGAACTATAAATAAAAAAGCGGCTGCAATTTTCTGAAATAGCAATGAATATTAAAGTAGAATCAAAAGAAAACGAAATAAAGAAGAAAAAAAAGAAATTTTACAGATGATTTTGTAAGCTGATGAAAATCAACGTATTGATGAATTTATTAAAAAAACGTGATAAATATCTACTGAAAATATATCAAAAAAAATCGGAAATATAAAACTAAATTATATCTTTGTATTTCTTTATTACGAATAACTGTTTCATTATGGATAAATATTCTTTTTTGAATGCCGCAAGTACGGCTTATTTTGGAGAATTATACGAAAAATATCTTGAAAATCCCGATGCGATTGAACCCAGCTGGAGAGCATTTTTTCAAGGATTTGATTTTGCACAAGAAAACTACGTAACACCTTATCAACAAGCCGTTCAGGTGATGGCTGAGCAGGTAGGCACAGGCAGTAATGTAGTTTCTGAAAAACTTGAAAAAGAGTTTAAAGTGCTAAATTTGATTAACGCATACCGAACCTACGGGCATCTGTTTACTAAAACAAACCCAATTCGGGAGCGTGAAGCCTACCTTCCTAATTTGAATATCGAAAATTACGGACTTTCAAATGCAGATTTGAACACTTCTTTCGATGTTGCCAAAGAAATAGGATTACAAGCTACCTCTTTGCAAAACATCATTGAGGCTCTGCAATCTATTTATTGTCAGTCGATTGGGGTGGAATACACTTACATTCGTGAGCCTGAAATACGAAAATGGATTGAGAACAGATTGCAGAAAAACGCCAACAAACCGCAGTTCTCAAAAGAAGATAAAATCCAAATTCTAAAAAAACTCAACGAAGCCACATCGTTTGAAAATTTCTTACATACTAAATATGTAGGGCAGAAACGTTTTTCTTTGGAAGGAAATGACGCATTGGTTTCTGGGCTTGATTTTATGGTAAACGAAGCTGCTAATCAAGGAGTTGAGCAATTGGTTTTAGGAATGGCTCATCGTGGGCGACTGAACGTTTTGGCAAATATTTTTGATAAAAATCCAAAAGATATTTTTTCAGAATTTGACGGAAAAGACTATGAGATGGAAGACAATTTCGATGGTGATGTAAAATACCATTTAGGAATTACTTCCGAAAAAATTACGCCTTCTGGCAAAAAAATAAACGTAAATTTAGTGCCAAATCCTTCACATTTGGAAACAGTAAGTGCTGTTGCTGAGGGGATTACACGTGCTAAACAAGACCGATATTTCCCTGCCGATGCCCAAAAAGTACTTCCTATCGCCATTCACGGAGATGCGGCGGTTTCTGGGCAAGGTATCGTATATGAGGTTACGCAAATGTGTAGGCTCGAAGGGTTTAAAACTGGCGGAACTATCCACATTGTGATTAATAATCAGGTAGGATTTACTACAAATTACACCGACTCTCGTTCCTCCATTTATTGTACAGACATCGCCAAAGTAACTTCTGCTCCCGTGTTACACGTAAACTCGGACGATGCAGAGGCAGTAGTTCACGCATTCCTTTTTGCGTTGGATTTCCGTATGAAGTTCGGTGCCGATGTGTATATCGACCTATTAGGATACCGCAAATATGGTCATAATGAAGGAGATGAACCTCGATTTACACAACCTAAATTGTACAAACTTATCGGAAAACACGATAATCCGCGAAATATTTACGCCCAAAAACTTATCCAAGAAGGAGCTATTCAGGCAGATTTCGTTACCCAAATCGAGAACGATTACAAAAACAAACTCGATAAATGTTTGGAAGATTCACGAAAAGAAGAACTGACCATCATCAAGCCTTTTATGCAAGACGAATGGCAAGGGTTTGAAATCGCTTCTCGCCAAAAAATGTTGGAGAAAGTAGACACTTCTTTTGATAGAAAAAATCTTGATGAATTAGCAAAAATCATTACCGAACTTCCTGCCGATAAGAAGTTTATCAATAAAATCACGAAAATCATTTCCGACAGAAAAGAAGCCTACCAAAACGATAATATCGATTGGGGAACTGCCGAACATTTGGCGTTCGCATCGTTGCTGTCAGAAGGTTTTGACGTTCGTATAACGGGGCAAGACGTGGAGCGAGGTACGTTTTCACATCGCCACGCGGTGGTAAAAACCGAAGATACCGAAGAGCGAATTACTCCGCTGAACGAACTAAAAAAACACCCTAAATTCTCAAAAGGAACGTTCCGTGTGTTTAATTCCTTGCTTTCCGAATATGGTGTTTTGGGTTACGAATACGGTTACGCAATGGCAAGTCCTAATACGCTTACTATTTGGGAAGCTCAGTTTGGAGACTTCTCCAACGGAGCTCAAATTATGATAGACCAATACATCTGTTGCGGAGAAGACAAATGGAAAAACCAAGATGGCGTAGTGATGCTCCTACCTCACGGATACGAAGGGCAAGGTGCAGAACACTCTTCGGCACGTATCGAGCGTTACTTGCAGTTGTGTTCCGACAAAAATATGTATGTGGCGAATTGTACCACACCTGCGAACTTTTTCCACCTGCTTCGCCGTCAGATGAAAACCAATTTCCGCAAACCGCTGGTAGTTTTCACACCGAAAAGTTTACTACGCCATCCGCAAGTGGTTTCAACGGCAGAGGAGTTGGCAACGGGGCATTTCCAAGAAATTATTGACGATACGAAAGCCGATGTGAGCAAAGTAAAAACCGTTGTATTCTGCTCAGGGCGTTTCTATTACGATTTGTATGCCGAGCGTGAGAAGCAAGGCAGAGATGACGTGGCGTTTGTCCGCATAGAGCAGTTATTCCCACTTCCTATTGAGCAAATCAAAGCCGTTTTAAGCCGATACAAAAACGCTGATGACTTTGTTTGGGCTCAAGAAGAACCTAAAAATATGGGAGCTTACGGATTTATGCTGATGAATCTGAACTTTGTTCAATGGCGTTTGGCATCGAATACCGCATATTCGGCACCAGCAGCAGGAAGCCACACCCGCGACCGCAAACGACACGCCGAAGCTATCGCAATGGTGTTCGACAGAAATGCAGATATGAAGAAAAATTAATATGTAGGGGCGTATTGCATTCGTCCACTTTTCCCCTCTTTTTAAGAGGGGTGTCCGTTAGGACGGGGTGTTGCAACTAAGTACGTACGCAATACGTCCCTACACCATAACCTTAAAAATATAACAATATGAAAAAATTACTCAGATTACTATCTATTTTAGGAATTTTTTGTTTTTTTGTAAGCTGTTCAAAAAGTTCTAATGAAACGGAATATTTTATCCGATATAAAATAAATGGCGAACAAAAATATTTTAGTAATGGCTCTGAAGGGACTAATTATAAATATAAGAAAGGTACGCAACAGTATTTTCTTTTGTATGTGTCTGGCAATAGTGTGAAGAGTATTGATGCCCCAGAAAGTATTTCGATAGATATGTATGTTCCCGAAACTTCCAACGCCAGTTTGGTGGCAGGGACATATACTACGGGGAATACCTCAGGAAGTAATGCCTATTATTTAGATGTTAAATATTTTAAAAATAATGCGTATTACTATGACGATGATTTTGTCGTAACTTTTACCCAATTGGATAAACAGACCGCCAGAGGTACTTTTTCAGGGACATTAGCATCAGGCGATGTGATTACCGAAGGCGAATTTTTCACCGAAGTATATTATGTAGAAGTGGATTAGTATCGACTAAAACTTTGGCTAAGTTCTAAAAAGAAATAAAAAATAGGCATTCGGCAAGGATAATAAGACAAATAAATGAAACATTGGATATTGTATTTTTTTGTCGGAATTAATTTTTTAAACGCTCAACAAAAAGTAGAAATACTTGAAGAAGTGGTAGTTATAGGACAGACACCACCCAAATATGACACCCAGAAAGAGCTGAAAGGCAAGAAATATTTCACGCAATTAACCAGCGAAAATATTTTTGTAGTGAGTAATCACTATCAGAAAAAGGCGAGTAAGTTGGTGGGAATTAAATTTGTGTTTGATGCTTCTGATTTAAAAGCAGATGCTGTTTTTATTCGTCCTGTAATTTTGTTTGAAAATATGGAAGAAGTACTAACTTTGTCCAAACGTTTTCCGCTAACCGAAACAACAAAAGAGGTAGTGTTTAATTTTTCGGAAGCACCTATTTTATTGGAAGAAAATAAAAATTATTTAATAGGATTTGAGATTTTAGATGAAAATAAGACTCGCAAAACCATAAAAGTAATGACTGCAGTACAAAAAGGAAGTTATTCATTACTAAAAATGTCGCCGTCAGCTAATTGGATGCGAGTTGATAATGATTTAAGAGGGTATAGTTTAAATTATACGCTGTTTTTTACGTATTAAAACATATTTATATACAAAAATAATAAAACCAACGTTCTTTTTGAAAATTTTTATCTCGGGCGAAAAGTGCCGAACATCGGGCAAAAATAGCCAAACGTTGGGCAGAAGTTGCCATACATCAGACGAAAAGTGCCGAACGTTGGGCAGAATTTGCCGTATGTTAGTCTAAAAAAGCCGTATGATAAAAACTTTTTCCGAAAGGATAAAATTAAAAATAATAAAGTTGTTCTAAAAAAGTATGATAATTTTGAGTGTTGTCAGAAGAGCGTTCTGTCAGGCTGGGCGAAGTTCTGTCAGCCTGAGCGAAGTCGAAGGCTCGTAGCAATTAGGCTTCGACTTCGCTCAGCCTGACAAAGTGTTGCTCAGTCTAACAAAATTATGTTCAGGCTTCGATACACATACTTTGCTGTGCGAACTATACTCAGCCTAACATTCAAATTATTATCATATTTTTTGAACCATTACTAAATAACTAATTTTTTAAATAAACAAAACTATGGCTAAATCAACACGACCAAAAACAGGGTATGACCAGCTTGTTTCAAAAGTAGAAACAATGGTAGCAGGATTGAAAAACAATGCACAAGAGGTGCAAAAACGAGGTGCAGATGCCGATTTTATCGCAAAACTTGAAAAACAACGTGAGGAAGTAGTAGCCCTCAATAACGAACAAGAACGACTAAAATCAGAACTCAAAATCAAAACCGAAGCTGTCGATGTCAAACTCAAAGAAATTGAAAAACAGATGAGCGAGGCTAAAAAAATTGTGAAATTGGCAATTCCGCAAGCAGGGTGGAAAGCGTTCGGAATAGAGGATTCAAAATAAATAGTTGATACAAAAAGTATGATATTTAAAAAAAGGATATTTCTGTCAGGCTGAGCGAAGTCGAAGCCTAATTGTTATGAGCCTTCGACTTCGCTCAGGCTGACAAAGTGTTGCTTAGCCTTCGATACACATACTTCGCATTGCGAACTATGCTCAGCTTGACAATCGGAACTATCATCATACTTTTTATAACACAACCCAAAATAAAATGTAACATTCATAAATTTAAAAACTTATACTTAAAACTAAGATACTATGTTAGAAATGAAAGTCCCTTCACCAGGGGAATCGATAACCGAAGTAGAAATCGCACGTTGGTTAGTAAAAACAGGCGATTATGTAACCAAAGACCAAGCTATTGCCGAAGTGGATTCGGACAAAGCAACCCTTGAACTTCCTGCCGAAGCAAGCGGAATCATTACTTTACAAGCCGAAGAAGGAGATTCGGTAAAGGTAGGGCAAGTAGTCTGCTTGATTGATACATCGGCTTCAAAACCAGCAGAAAAAGCGGCGGAAGCACCTAAAAAAGAAGAAGTTAAAAAAGAAGCTCCGAAGCAAGAAACCGTAGCTCCTGCACCAGCGGTTACACACGCTACGAACGCTCCAAGCCCAGCGGCACGTAAAATTTTGGCAGAAAAAGAAATCCCTGCATCTGCCGTAACAGGAACTGGCAAAGACGGACGCATCACCAAAGAAGACGCTATCAAAGCCTCAAAACCATCGATGGGAACACCAACGGGCGGTTCACGA
>JAUNHN010000057.1:0-10198 GCA_030523915.1 Capnocytophaga sp.
AAAATGTCCGAGCTAAAAGCTAAAACATCGAGGCTAAAAGGTAAATAATTAAAATAAAAACCCCCGAAGCAGAGATTATGGAACAAGGCTCCGAGGGAATTTTAAAAATATGAAAAGGTTTTAAAATAAGTTGCGTAGTTTCACGCTCCGAAGGTTAGGTGTTTGTGGAGGGTTTAGAACCTCGTGGGAAGCGTTTGCCCAAGTCTTCGTGAACAGCTTTGGCTTCTGAGTCGCCTAACTTCACTGCCATTTTTACACTTGCGTAGTAGAGTAGCGACTGCGTGTAGGCTTCGCTACCTGTTACTATTTGCGAATCCTTAAGTATATCTACCAGCTGCTGTGCCATAGCCAAAATGGGGGATAACGCCTTGTGAGCCTCAAAATCTTTTTTCAACTCCTCGACTTCCATCATCGGAGGGATAAACTTCGGACTTGAAGCGGTGTAATCTACCACTTTACCGACGAAAGCTATACTTTTGTCGCTCATTTTGGGTAGTGTCATACGCTCGTCATTGGTTAGAGAGACGGTGTAGGGAGCTAATAATTCCTTGATTTCTCTGAATTTTGTTTCTAACTGTGTAATCACCTCCTGAGGCAATTGTACACTAATTGAATTTTTATTCATGATTTTCCTTTTTTTATTATTTGTCTCAAAGATACGAAAAAAAACGATACATTGCATAGCCAAAAAGCCATTTTATCTGAATTTTAACATCTATACGCTTAGTTTTTAACGTTTTAATTACATTTTATACCTCACAAAACGAAAGAAAGTATACAACGCACGGGCTTTTACGTTTTCCTACGGAAGTTTTTTCTTTCTCATTAACCTAAAACGTTTGAGAGATTTGTATATTACAAAAAATGATGTATTTTTGCCCCCGAAATGAATATACTACTAATTTAAAAAACGTACTATAATGAAAAAACTTATTTTTGGGTTCTTGTTTTTTGCTATCACAACCGTATTCGCTCAAGACAAACGAACATATTCCCTCGCTGAAATAGATATCATTATCCCTCGCTCTGATAAAGTAACATATTCCTATGAAGGAGGTAAAGTCAATTTATCAGAACGCGTAATGTGGGGGGCTACTTATTCCTATAATTATAATCTGTTTAAAAAATTTAGTGTGGGTGCTTTGGGAGGACTTACTTATTTATCTAATCCAAGCCTTACCTCTTTAAAAGTTGGGGGGACATTCCGTTATACTTTTATAAGTGAGTACCAAGCCAATGTCTTTTTGCAAGTTGCTGGGTACATTCCTTTTAATTCAAAATATGGAGCTGACTTAGGAGAGTTCCGTTTTGGAGTGCAAATGCCCATTGTTAGGTTCGACACTTGTTCAATGACTCTTGGTGTGTTTGTAACTTATTCGGGATTTGATGTAAAAAAACCATTATTTTATGATGAAAACCCTAATTCCTTAGAATATCGAGGTACGGGCTTGAGTTTAGGACTTCGGTTTTAAAAAGTTTTTATTAATAGAAAAGGTTGCTTAGTAGCAACCTTTTTGTTTTTATAGTGTATCATGGGTGGCGAACTGTACGTCGTAGAGGTTTCGGTAATAACCGTTTTCTATTTGTAGTAATTGGCTGTGCGTGCCTATTTCGACGATGTTACCTTTGTCTAGCACGATGATTTTGTCGGCTTTCTTTACGGTAGTTAGCCTATGGGCAATGATAATGGCGGTTCTGCCTTGGGTAATTTTGTCCGTAGCTTCCTGAATCATCTTTTCGGAATGCGAATCTATGGAAGAGGTAGCCTCGTCGAGGATAAGGATTTCGGGTTTGCTCACATAGGCACGCAGAAAGGCGATAAGTTGTCGCTGTCCTGCGGAAAGCATTGTGCCACGCTCCTTTACATTGTAATTATAGCCACCAGGGAGTTTCATCAAGAAGTCGTGCACCCCGATGCTTTTGGCTGCTTCAATAACCTCTTCTTCTGTAATAGAGGTGTCGCGTAGTGTAATGTTATTCAGCACACTATCGGCAAAGAGGAAGACGTCTTGGAGTACCACAGCGATATGTTTACGCAGCGAAGCCAAGGTAACGGTACGAATATCGACCTCGTCAATGTAAATAGTCCCCGACTTGATGTCATAGAAGCGATTCAGCAGGTTGATAATCGTGGTTTTCCCTGCTCCCGTAGCCCCTACGATAGCAATGGTTTCGCCTTGTTTGGCTTCAAAGCTGATGCCGTGCAGGATTTCTTCCCCTTCGACATACTCGAAGTGTACTTTATCAAAACGAATGTGTCCTTTGACAGAGTCAAGCTCTTTGCTACCTTCGGTTTCGATGTCGTCAGTTGTGTTCAAAATGGCAAAAACTCGCTGAGCGGCAATTACGCCCATTTGCAAGGTGTTGAACTTATCGGCGATGTGCCTTAGGGGGCGGAAAAGCATCTGTGTAAGCTGGATAAAGAGGAAAATCGTTCCCAAATCAAAGGTATTACTCGCAATAGCGTTGTACCCGCCAAACCACACGATAAGCGAAATGGTAATAGAGACACATAAATCGCCAATAGGGAAGAAAATAGAGTTATACCAAATGGTTCTAAGCCAGCCTTTTTTGTGTTTTTCGTTGATTTGCTTGAATTTCTCGAACTCTTCTTGCTCTTGGGTGAAAAGCTGTACGATTTTGATTCCAGAGATACGCTCTTGCACAAAGGCATTGAGGTTTGCCACTTCTTTACGTACCTCTACAAAAGCCGACTTCATCGACTTCTGAAACCACCGAGTCATATACAGCACTATCGGCATTGTAACGAAGCTAATCAGAGCCAAACGCCAGTCAATCACAAACATAACCACCGTTATCACTACCATTTTGAGCAAGTCGCTCACTATCTCGAACAGCCCCGCACTGAATACCTCGCCGATGCGTTCCATATCGTTCACCGCCCGAGTTACCAATATCCCTACCGATGATTTGTCATAGTATTTCATTTTAAAACGCAACAAATGGGCAAATAAATCCTTGCGAATATCGCGTATAACCACCTGCCCCAACCAACTGGCAAAGTAGGCGAATAAAAATTGTACAAGCACCTCCGCCACAAGTACGCCTATCAAAAGATACATAATAAGGAGCAACCCTTGATAATCTTTCGGGACGATATAATCATCGATAGCCATCTTAATTAGGTAAGGCTGTGCCGTAGAAAGTAGCGAAGCTATAACGGAAAGGAATGCTACAAAGAAAAATGTAAAGCGATACAGCTTCACGAAGTGATACAGCTGTTTGAAAGTGTGCTTGGTGCTTTTGGGTTTCTCGGTCATATTTGTTTCTATTTTGTGATGTGAGGTATTTGCGTGATTTATGTTGTGTAAAGTAGCTTAGGTGCGTAAAATATGGATAATGATTTCCTTGAGCAGGTCGGCTTGTGTGGCAGTAACAGCCCCTACGCCTTTGCTTTTTAGGTCTATTTCCCGAAGCCCCGCGATAATGGCACTTACTTTTTTCATCGGGAACTTACGAGCCGCTACGTGGTATTCTTTTACGAAAAACGGACTGATTTTCAAAGCATTTGCAACACTACTATCGGATTGGTCTGCAAGCCCGTGATAGGTAAGCAACTGCTGAAAGAAGCCATAAAGCGTTCCGAGTGTAACTACTATGGGATTGTCTTTGGGATTGTCTGCAAAATACTTGATAATACGAACCGCTTTAAGCTCGTCTCGCTCTCCGATGGCTTTACGCAGCTCAAAATTATTGAAATCTTTACTTATACCGATGTTTTTTTCAATAATTTCGGGGGTAATTTCGGTATTCGGGGGGATTATCACCGCCAGCTTATTAATTTCGTTATGAATACGACTTAGGTCTGTGCCTAAGAACTCCACCAGCATCTGGGTAGCCTTGGCACTGATGGTGTAGCCTTTGCCCTTAAAAGCCGTAGGAATCCATGCAGAGACTTGATTCTCATACATTTTCTTACTTTCCAACAGAACGCAGCTTTTAGCTAAGGATTTCACTAATTTCTTCCGCTTATCGAGGGTTTTATATTTGTAACAAAGTACTAAAATAGTGGTAGGAGTATAATTCTCTACGTATGAAACCAAATCTTCCACCGCATTGCCCAAATTTTGAGCCTCTTTGACAATAATTACCTGATAAGGAGCCATCATCGGGAAGCGTTTGGCGTTATTAACTATGTCTGCCACCGAAACATCTTGCCCGTAAAGTACCATTTGGTTAAACCCTTTTTCGTCTTCAGAGAGTACATTGTTTTCGATATAATCCGAAACAATATCAATGAAATACGGCTCCTCCCCCATTAGGAAGTACACGGGAGCAATATTGCCTTTTTTGATATTATCAATAATTTTTTTGACTTCGTCCATAAATTAAAAATCCCTGATAAAAGTGCAAATGTAGGGATTTTATATTGTAAAAGAAAATTAATTGGTTGCCAATTTTTTTGCATTGACCAAAGTGGCTTTCTGTATGGTAAGCAATACAAAACCTCCGAATTATGAGAATTTCATAGACTTCGTCGGTGAGATTTTGGCTATAACGTATGTAGGCAAAAGCAAAATCAGCAAACAAAGTATCAACACGCCGATATTAAGTAAAATAATTGAGATTGGATGGATGTAAATTGGCACTTCGGTAACATAATATGTGGCTGGGTCTAACTTCACAAGGCTATATCGCTGTTGTACAAACAAAAACAAAAGCCCCAGTACGTTGCCCCACAAAAGTCCCAACGAAATAATATAAGCCGCATTGTACAGAAATATTTTACGGATACTTCTGTCGGTAGTTCCCAAACTTTTGAGAATGCCTATCATAGGTGTTTTTTCAAGGATTAGTACCAAAATAGCTGTAATCATATTAAATCCGCCTACTATCACCATAATCCCGATGATAAGGTAGATATTAAAATCAAACATTCCCAACCACTCAAAGATAAAAGGAAATTTCTGTATAATGGTTTGTGAATCAAGATGCGATAGCGTTTGTGCATACACTTCATTCCCAATTTCTTCTATCTTATCAAAGTCATTAACAAATAGTTCAAAGTTTCCGATTTGGTCATTTTCCCATTGATTAATACGCTGAATCTGCCGAATATCGGTAAATATATATGAAGCGTCAAACTCTTGAAAACCACTGTTATAAATCCCTACAATTTTGAAATTACGCTGGTTAGGAACTTGCGAAGTTTCATCTTTTAGGAAGATAGCGTGGCAATTATCGCCTAATTTAAGCTGTAATCTATTGGCAAAATATTCCGAAATGAGAATTTCATTACTTATTTCCTCACTTTTGAAATTAGGAATGCGTCCTTGTTTTATAAAATCTCGCATTTGCTCCCAATTATAGTCCTTGCCTACGCCTTTAGCAAGAATAGCCTCATAAGTAGCTTCCGTACGAACGATTCCTCCTTTGGTGGCAACAGCTTGAATATGTGTAATTTCGGGGATAGAAGCAAATTTCGGATAAAAATCTTGCTCTATGGAAATTGGTTTTATGGATACTTCCGAAGCATTATTATCGTAATTGTATATCTGGATATGCCCGTGAAAGGCGACTATTTTCTCTCGGATTTTTTGTTGCAACCCGCCTCCCGTAGCAATGGCAATAATCATTACCACCATCCCCAAGGCTATCGCAGTAATCGCCATTTTGATAATTGGAGAAGATATTGTATCTTTACCCTCTTTAGAGAAAATAATTCGTCGTGCTATGAAAAATTCAAAATTCAATCGTAACTCTGTTTTTAGAAAAGTCAAAAATACAATTTTTTTGGTATTTCTAATGGCTTCGTGCAAAAATAATGGACAAAAAATCACTTCGGCTTCCTTTACACCTACACAAAAGCCTACCTCCGAAGTAGTTTTGGCAAGCAATCGAATGGAGTTGTACTTACCTGATTTACAAGGTAAAAAAGTAGGAATTGTAACCAACCAAACAGGTATCGTAAAAACCAAAAACGGAAGCTACGTTCATCTGGTAGATACACTACTAAAAAGAAATATTAACATAACCAAAGTATTCGCTCCAGAACACGGATTCAGAGGAGAAGCCGATGCTGGCGAAGTAGTCAAAGACGGAAAAGACACCAAAACAGGCTTACCCATCATTTCGCTATACGGCAAAAATAAAAAACCTTCCAAAGAGCAACTTACTAATATAGAAGTAATTGTATTCGACCTACAAGATGTAGGCGTACGATTTTATACCTATATATCTACCCTACACTATGTAATGGAAGCCTGTGCAGAACAGAACGTTCCCATAATAGTATTTGATCGCCCCAATCCTAATGCTCATTACGTAGATGGTCCTATGCTTCAGCCCGAATTTAAGAGCTTTGTAGGAATGCATCCCGTTCCTGTGGTATATGGAATGACCATTGGCGAATATGGCAAAATGATTAACGGAGAAAAATGGTTGCAAAACCAAGTTACTTCCAATTTAAAAGTAATCCCCTTGCTGAACTACACCCACCAAACGCCATACAGTTTGCCCGTAAAGCCTTCGCCAAACTTACCCAATGACGTATCTATCAACCTGTATCCAAGTTTGTGTTTTTTTGAAGGAGTAAATGTAAGCGTAGGGCGTGGTACATCGTATCAATTCCAAATATATGGCTCACCATACTTTGAAAAACAAGATTTTAGCTTCACACCAAAGCCTAATGTAGGGGATAAAAATCCAAAATTCAACGGCAAATTATGCTATGGCGAAGATTTGCGTCAGCATCCACGCCTCTCTGAGCTTAATTTCTCATGGCTCAAAAAAGCATTTGAGCAAAGTAAAGGAGTGAAGATAGAGTTTTTCAACGCAATGTTTGATAAACTCGCAGGAAACGCCTCCCTAAAACAGCAAATCATCAGCGGAAAAAGTGATGATGAAATCCGACAGACGTGGCAATCCGATTTGGAAAAATTCAAAAAAACACGGGCAAAATATTTGATTTATTAACTCAATTTAGCGTAGAACTTCTTATATCGTCAAATTTTTTTTTGTTGTAAAACCTTTATTTTGAGTTCATTATTTGAATTACAGCTTGATAATTCTTTCTGAGGTTCTCATTATCCATTCCTAATTTGATAGCTTTTTCAAAATGAGCTTTTGCTTGGGAATAATTCTTTTCTTCGCTATTGAGTAACGCTATAAAATAATAAATCTGAGGGTTTTTAGGCTCATAAAGTAATGCTTCTTGAAGCACCTTATGAGCCTTTTCGTTTTGTTTATTTCCGTTATAAAGCGTCGCTAAATTAAGCCGAATATGATTGAGTAATTTGTCCTTAGTGATGGCTCTTTCATAAAACAAAATGGCTTTGTCAGTATTGTTTATTTTTGCAAAATAATCTCCCGCAGTAGCACTTCCCAAAGGGAAATCGGACTGAGAAAGCACAAATTGCTCATATTCCTTAATTGCCGATGTAAATGCAGGTAGATTTTGGCTTGACCAGCTTAATCCTTTCTGTGTCAAAAAAGCATTGGCAGTAGCAATTCGCACGGATTTTACTTTATCTTGGAGAAGTGAAACAAGCTCATTTTCATACAGATGTATCGGAAAATCACTAAGTGCTATTACAGCTCGGTAACGAGTTTGAGCATCTTTACTTCGTAGTTCTTTTTTGATAAGATGTAAGCTCTGCTCGGTGTAAATTCCTCCCAAATAGTAAACTGCCGTAGCACAAATTATTTCTGGTGTAGTTGCGTTACTAAGCAATGCGTCCAAATGCCTAATACTCTGTGAGTTTTGCATACTTCCTTTTATCAAATCCTCTGCAAAGTGAGGTTTTCGTTCCTTTCCGTACCAGCGTTCTATGGCTTGTGCAGCCCATTGTGGGGTTTGGTCTGTGTGGCAAGCGTTACAGGCATTAGGTACACCATATTTGGCAGACAAATCAGGTCGAGGTACAGCAAAATTATGGTCATGCCTCACATCATTCCCCATATAAGTACGTGTGGGCATGTGGCATGACCTACAATCCGAACCTTCTGTATTTTCCTTATGAAATGTGTGCGAAGAACTTGCATAATTAGGTGTATGACATTGAAGACATAAGTTATTCCCTTCGGCTTTTAACTTACCTGAATGAGACAAATGGCAATCAGAACATTTTATTCCTGCGTGGAACATTTTACTCTGCAAAAAAGATGTGTATTTGTACACTTCGTCATACGCCTGTCCGTCAGCAAAATAAAGGTCTGTTCTGGGAATTTCGGGAATGTAATTATCCATTATTTCAGGAGAAAAAGAATGATGCTGGGATACCTCTCCTCGACGTGAATGACAAGGCATACACGTATTAAGTTCTTGAATTTGAGTATTTTTTTTAGAAAGAAGAATAAAAAAGTTTTTAGACGTACCTTGTTTGTAATCTTCGCTTTGCATAAAGCTCACGTGTTGTTTGCCTTGCCCGTGACAGCTTTCACAGCCTACGGTCAGTTCACTATAAGTGGTGTTGTAAGTATCTTCAAAAGGATTTAAATTCTTCTGCAAGTTAGTACTATGGCACGAGCTACACATTAAGTTCCAGTTTTGTCCTGCATTTGTCCAATAAAGATACTCATCTGGAGCTATTTCTTCACCTGCATTTTGATGAAACCATTTATACTCCCGACTGTCCCAACTTTGGCGAAAAACCTGCATTTTACCTCCTTCAAATTTGGTAATATACTGTTGTAACGGATAGTAACCAAAAGTAAAAAGTACTTCGAAATCTTTGTTTTTTCCCGTTTTATCTTGAGTATTGATGTAAAATTTGTTATCTTTTTTGAAAAAACGTGAAGTAACTCCATCAGCGGAGTATGTTACGTTGTTAAAATCACCTAAAACGGTTTGTTCTGATGCGTGTTGCATCGCTTTGTAATGGTCAGAAGTAAGCCAATCTGCATACTGTTCTTGATGGCATTCTTTGCATTGGAGAGAACCTACGTACCCTTTTTCATATTTTGGGGAAATACTTTCAACTGAAATATATTGATTTTCTTTCGGCAAAAAAATATATACAATAATCAATATACCTACTAAAAAAGCCAAAAATAGTAACATCTTTTTTTTGTTCATTGATGAAAAAGGCAGTTTTATAATTTTACATTTTCAGATAGAAGTCTTTTGTAAGTTCAATATATTTTTCGGTGTATATATTTCTTTCCTTTTCAATAATAAGAAGGTCATATATACTGATGGAATTTGTTTTGGAAAACAGAATCAGACTTCGCTTTATTTCTGTTTGAGCATTTCCTTTCACTTGGGTTATTTTCGTTGGATACAATCCATTTTTTCGAGCCAAAGTTACAAAATTTTCTTCTTCCGCAAAAGGAATTATAACCGAAAAAAATCCTTGAGGAGCAAGTAACTGAGTCACTCCTGCAATTAATTCTTCAAACGGAAGAGCCTCCTCAAAACGTGCTTTGTTCTTCGCTTCATCAATTGTTTTGTAATTAACCGTATAAAAAGGCGGATTAGAAATTATCAAATCATACTGCTCTCCTTGCATTTCTTCTACAAACTCCTGAAACGAAGCGAAGTAACAGAACAACCTATCCGCCCACGGACTATTTTCAAAGTTTTCGGCACATTCCACATAGGCTTCCTCATCTACTTCTACTGCGTCAATAGTCCCCGCCGATGTACGTTGTGCCAACATTAGTGCCAACACGCCCGTTCCCGCCCCGATGTCCAATATCGTTTCTGGATTGCTATCAATAGGTGTCCACGCTCCAAGTAGCACCCCATCAGTCCCTATTTTCATTGCACTCTGTGCTTGTGAAACCGAAAATTGCTTAAACTGAAAAATCATAAAACTAAACTCAATTTATATGAATAAAAAAGCCTCATTTTTAGCAATTTTTTCTGCAAAATAAGCGATACTATTCTCACTAAGTTGTTTTTTTAGCTCTTGTTTATAAGGTTTTATGGTATAATGTATAGGGCAAGGTTTTTCTTCTGAACAGCCTTTTAAGCTCATTGAACACATCGTAAAGATATGAATATCATCTATATGCTCCACTACTGTAATTAACGGAGCTTCTTTCTCCTCATCTGTAAGCCAAAAACCTCCTCCAGGACCTTTTACAGAGCTAATCACCTTTTTCCGAGCCAATGTTTGAAGGAGTTTCGACAAAAAAGGCAACGGAATTTTTAACTTTTCAGCGATTTCTTTAGCCCCAATTTTATTAGATTCTGAGGAGTGTACAGATAGATATATGACTGCATTAATTGCGT
>JAUNHN010000057.1:10208-15552 GCA_030523915.1 Capnocytophaga sp.
AATTTGAAAACATAATATGCTAATAAATTACGGCAAAGGTACTATTTTTTTCTTTATTGAGAATATTTTTTAGCTTTAAGAGAGGAAGAAATTAATTTTCGGCTTATTTTTGCAGTTTATTTTTAGAGAAAACGATGAACTATTTACTCTTTTTTGATTTTACTTTTGATAGTGATTTTGCTATTTTCCTGCCCAATGCCTATATCGCTCAGCAGAAAGGCTATGCGTGGTATTTTTTCAAGAAAGCTACTGCCAATATTTTAGAAAGTTTGCCCGAAATCACAATCACACCCGCTGAAAAAGAAGCATTAGAACTCGTTTATTCTCTTCAAAGAAATATTTTAATGAAAAAATTCATTAAAAATGGTAATTCATTGGAATTAATATATAAAAACCCACATCAAAAACAGCTAATACAGCATTATATCGAAGAAAAAACAGATAAAATATTAGAAATAAGTTGTAAAAACTCATTTTACATCACTGTTAATTACAAAAATAACGATGAAATAGGTAAAAAACGAATCAAAACCACAACAAAAACTCTTGAACCATTTTTAGAGTTTGAAAAAACCGATTTGGGAATTAATTATCATCTTCTGTTACTTGACGATGACCAAAAAATGATTCCCAGTCAGCACAAAATAGAACTACTTAACAATGAAAAATCGTGGTTAATTCTCAATAATGAGTTAGTAAAAGTAGCTCATATTAAAGCACTTAACATAAAACCTTTTTTAACCAAAACCGAAATATTTATCCCTGAGAAAATTATTGGAGAATATTTTGACAAATTCTTGAAAGAAATTTTAAAAAAAGTAGAAATCAACGCAAAAGGCTTTGAAATTCTCTATAAAAATGAGATAATTTCTTCAAAAATATTCCTAATGTATGATTTTTTTGCCAATCATCATAAAATATATATTGCTTTTGATTATAATGGATATGATTTTTTCAGTAATCAGCCCAAAAAATCACATTCTGTATTGGAATTTCAAGATAATAACCAACTAAAAATCATCAATTACAAACGAAATCAGGCTGAAGAAGCAAAAAAAACGCAAATTCTAACCGAATTAGGCTTTATTGAGGAAAACGGTGTATTTTTTGCTGAATCAACATATCCGTTTGCGTCCTATTTTCAACTATTGGAACGGAAAAAAGAGTTAATTTCAGCTGGGTTTGTAATAAATTCAGTCGAAATTAATGGAAAAAAGACTGAAACTTCCTCTCCTCAACTTTTTTTTTCCGAAACAAACATTGAAAATGATTGGTTTGACATAAATATTCAAGTAAAACAAGGAGAAACAACCTTTCATTTTAAGGAACTAATCCAAAATATTAAGAACAACAACCCTATTTTTGTACTTCCTGACGGGAATTTGTTCATTATCCCTGAAGAATGGTTCAGCAGATTTGGAACTTTGGCAAAATTCGTTAAAGAACAGCAAGGAAAATTACAGCTACCTAAAAGCAATTACGCTCTTTTGGAAAATTTGCCCGAATTACAAACTCAAAAAATGGTAAACAACGTGCAGTACGTTCCTTCGCCCAACTTAAAAGCTACACTTCGCCCGTATCAACAAGAAGGTGTCAAATGGCTTTTAGAGCATCATTATAACGGACTTGGAGCGTGTCTTGCCGACGATATGGGACTTGGTAAAACATTGCAAACCATTGCATTACTTGTGGATATTCACGATAAACTTCCTGAAATCACAAACGAAAATCCTACCAATTTATTTGATGTGGATTTGAAACAAAAAGAGCCTCTAAAAACACTCGTAATTTTACCTTCATCGTTGATTTTCAATTGGTATGATGAAACAAAACGCTTTGCTCCTCATCTTAAATGTGTACAATACGTTGGTAATGAGCGTAAAAGCAAAGCTAATCGATTGTTAAATTACGATGTGATTTTTACCAGCTACCCAATAATAACACGTGATGCCAAAATATTCCAAAAACATGAATTTAGATACATTATTTTAGATGAAAGCCAGCGAATTAAGAATAAAAATTCGCAGACATTCAAAGCGATTCACGACATCAAAGCTCAGCATAAAATCTCACTTAGTGGTACACCTATTGAAAATTCGTTAAGTGATTTATGGTCGCAAATGCAATTCATTAACCCTAATATTTTGGGTAGTTTTTCACATTTCAACAAGTACTTTAAATATGGCATCGAGAAGAAACACGACCCTATTATTTTAGATGAACTAAAAACTATTATCAGTCCATTTTTGCTAAGGCGAACCAAAGAACAAGTGCTTGATGATTTGCCCGAAATGACTGAACAAATTGTTTATTGCGAACTTTCCGAAGCTCAAAAAAAATGGTACGAACACGAAAAATCAAAAGCTCGAAATGAGTTATTACGCATTGATGGACATAATTTGCAATTCAATGCCTTAAATATGCTAATGCGTTTACGTCAAATCAGCAATCACCCGAAATTATTGGACGAAAATAGCGAAATTCTTTCTGGAAAATATGACGAAGTGATTAATCATTTGGAATTAATCGTCAATTCATCACAAAAAGCACTCATTTTCAGTAGTTTTGTATCTCATTTGAAAATTTATGAAACTTGGTGTAAAGCCAATAACATTCGCTATGCCAAACTAACGGGAAATATTCCTACCGCCGAACGAAAAGCAGAAGTAGAAGCCTTTCAGACAGATACATCTGTAAAATTTTTCTTCATTTCACTCAAAGCAGGTGAAGTAGGTTTAAACCTTACCGAAGCCTCACACGTATTGCTTCTTGACCCGTGGTGGAATCCTTTTTCAGAAAAACAAGCCATCTCAAGAGCTCATCGATTAGGGCAAAAAAATAAAGTGAATGTAATTCGCTTCGTATCAAAAGACACTATCGAAGAGAAAATAATTAAGCTACAACAAACTAAAAAAGAACTTTCACAAAATATCGTGGAAGAAACCGCTTTGGTAACCGAAATAATCCAACATATTGATGAATTTTTAAGTTAAAAACAAATACAAAATACTGAATATCAGCTAATATCTTTATACTCCAAAATATCGGCGGGCTGGCAATCCAATGCTTTGCAAATAGCCTCCAAAGTACTGAATCGAATGGCTTTGGCTTTGCCTGTTTTCAATATGGAAAGATTTGACAGCGTTAATCCTACTTTTTCGGATAATTCGTTCAGCGATATTTTTCGCTTTGCCATCATTACGTCTAAATTTACAATTATCGCCATAATCTTACACCGTTAGTTCGTTTTCTTCTTTCATATTTTTGGCAATCAACATCACTTTGCTCATAATCATAAAAAACAATCCGACAGCTATATTAAATAGAAAAGGATAGTTGGTAATATTCAATGAATAAAATGTTTTAGAAATAGTTACATAAAAAATTATTGGTAATTTTGTAAAAATTGCCATAACAATTAACGAAACACCTATTCTATACAAATTTTGAATGATTTTTTCATCAAAAATGCGTCTTCGGAGTAGTAGATAAGCTGTTCGTCTGAACAAATATATCACATAAGTAAAAATTGCATAAGCAACAAAAAAACATCCTAAAACTATTTTCCCATTAAGGGTTTTGATATTAATTTCTGTATTTTCTATTACGACTTCCGCTTCAAAGAAAAATAAAATAGGAAAGTTTAACAAACCAAAAATCGTAAAAATAAACAATATATCCAATATTGTTTTAAGAACAAACACGCTACGCATAACCTTTATGTTTTTATAATTACACCACAAAGATAATATAATTTTATTGATAAACAATAAATTTTATGTTTTATTTAATAAAAAAGCTGTCCTATTTTTTCGGACAGCTTCGGAATAACAAAAATCCACAGACTATTTTTCTGGTGTATTTTTCAGTATTTCTAACAGATATTTCCAGAATTTCTGTACAGAAGAGATACTTACTTTTTCGTCAGGGGAATGAGCTCCTTTGATGGTAGGACCGAAGCTAATCATCTCCATTGCAGGGTAATTCTGACCTAAAATACCACATTCCAATCCTGCGTGGCACGCTACTACGTTTGGTTTTGATTGAAAAAGCCTCTCATATTGTTCTGTCAAAACCTTTAAGATTGAAGAATTGATGTTCGGCTCCCAACCTGGGTAACTTCCTGTGAATTCAACCTCGCAACCCGATAGTTCAAAGGCAGCTCGTAATGCGTTAGCCAAATCGAACTTAGCAGATTCCATAGAGGAACGCGTGAGGCACAGCACTTTAATCTCTCCGTTTTTGAACACCACACGAGCGATGTTGTTACTGGTTTCTACCAAATCGCTCATTGTGTGGCTCATCGCATATACGCCGTTATGAGCCGCATAAATAGAACGCAGGATACCTTCCTGAACGCCTAATTCCATTACCTTATCAGGGACTGCGGCACTTTCCAAAGTGATAGTAAGTTGAGGTTCGGTTGCGGCGAGTTCGTGCTTTATGACTTCGGTAAGTTGCTTAAATTCAAACTGAAAAGCCTCGTTTTGGACTTTATCAACCACAACCCAAGCTACACTCTCTCGCGGAATTGCATTACGCAAACCGCCTCCGTTAAGCTCGGCTATTCGCAATCCGAAATTTTCAAATCCGTCAAAAAGTAAGCGGTTCATAATCTTGTTAGCATTGCCCAAACCTTTATGAATGTCCATTCCGCTATGTCCTCCTTGTAGTCCTTTTATGGTTACTTTATAGGCAGTTACGTTGTCGGGCGTTTCTTCCTCGTCATATTCCCGATAGGCGGTAACGTCCACACCACCAGCACACCCAATGTCTATTTCGTCATCTTCCTCAGTATCTAAATTAAGGAGAATGTCGCCCTCTAAAAGTCCGCCTTTAAGCCCCATCGCCCCCGTCATTCCTGTTTCTTCGTCAATGGTGAACAACGCTTCAATGGCAGGGTGCGGAATGTCTGTACTTTGCAAAATCGCCATAATACTTGCTACCCCGATACCGTTATCTGCACCGAGCGTTGTGCCTTCCGCCTTTACCCAATCGCCATCGACCTTCATTTTGATTCCTTCTGTATCAAAATCAAAAATCGTGTCGTTATTCTTTTGGTGAACCATATCCAAATGCGATTGTAAAACAACCGTTTTGCGATGTTCCATACCTTGCGTGGCTGGTTTTTTGATAATGACATTGCCTACCTCATCTTTAAACGTTTCGAGGTTTAGTTTTTTGCCAAATTCTAACATAAAAGCAATAACTCGTTCCTCTTTCTTGGACGCACGAGGCACTGCATTTAGGTCTGCAAAATTGTCCCATAAAGTTTTTGGGGCTAAATTTCGTATTTCTGTACTCATATAATATTATTTTGTTATGATTTTTATATATGCGTACA
>JAUNHN010000226.1 GCA_030523915.1 Capnocytophaga sp.
CTTCTAATATAAAAAAAGATTACGAAAATCTTTCTTTAGATGAGTTTAGAAGTAAATACACAGAAAAAAAAATCTGAATATGTATATGTAACTTAAGAATATATCAATAAATTTGATGAGATTTTAAGTATATGTTATTTCCTTTATCTTAATGAGGCATATGTTAAAATAAATTCTATTCCATCTATTTGTACAATTTATTTTTATGATGAAAAACGATGATTAACTCCGTGTAATAAATGAAAATATTAGGCTTGTTCTTGATTTATTTTTGCTCATTGGGATGTTTTGCGCAATCTGATGAGCAAAAAGAATTATTTTCTTATAAATTTATAGAAGAAAAAATACTTTTAGTGGATCAAGATCCCCCTCCGCCACCGTTAGATTTTGGCGTGTTTTTGATAAAATCAGAAAATAGCCAAATTTGGAAAGCTTCATTAAATTCACTATGGATTATATACACTTTTAGGTAATTAAATAAAAAAAAATTAGATATTAGATAGAAAATAGAAAAATAAAACTTACATTTGTGGGTTAAATATATAATTAAATATTTTAAACTCACATTTGTATGGAAATAAAAAATGAAACTGCTAAAATCACTAACTCACGTGAGCGAACTATAGGTTTTCTTTATGTGTGTATTATCTTCGTTTTAACGACGACTCTATGCGGGTATATACTATTTTTTACAAATAATCATTATCAAGCATTAGAAGGGAAAAAAGCTATTTTGGAGCAGATACAGCGTGTTCGTCAATTCGAAAAAGAACAAGCTGTACAGCTTGAAAAAATACAGCAAATAGACAAAAAAATATCTCAAATCAATCCTGAATTAAAGGCAGCCTATGAGAAAAGGGAAGTTTCCTTACTTTTAGGAGAAATTCGTAATGTATATACTCAGCAAAAATGGGACGTGCGTTACAAAATTTTTGATCAAGTAGCTACATTTTATGAATTTCAAATGTCAGACAAGGACCGCTTATGGAATATTCAGCAAAATATTGAAAAGTTCAAATCTGATTTGGAGCGTTGTAGAGCTAATACAGAGGCCAGAAAGAATCATTTAAATCAATAAATAGGTTATATGGATAAAATTTTTACACGCTGGACACTTCTTATCTTTGCTTTTATAGTAGCGATTGTAACTATAGCTTGGTTGTTAAGAGATAAAGTAGCAAAAACTGAAATTCGTGCTTGGGTAACACCCAAAGAAGTAGAATTAGGCAATCCTATTCGATTTATTGATAGTACATTAAATGTAAAAGAAGTACTATGGGAATTTGGTAATGGTGATATTTCGACAGAAAAAAATGGAAGTTATGTTTTTCCTCAATCGGGAAGATACCAAGTACGATTAAAGGTAGATAACTCTCTTGAACAGCGTTTTATAGTCACAGTTAAAGACAGTAAGCGAATTACAGATTTTCGCCCTATTAGGATTATAGCACCTCGAACTGCTCTACAGAACGAATATATTTCATTTTTTGCTGATGGATATTCTAAGGAGTGGCGTTGGGAGTTTGGAGAAACAGGAGATGTAGATTCATATGAGAAAAATCCTACATATTCTTATAAGTTACCAGGGGTTTATCAAGTACAATTATTATCAGAAGATACATCATATCCCATTATACATCATATCGAAATACTTCCAGAGTATAATGAAACAGACACTTCCGATGTTTTATCTCTTATTGCAAAAGATATTCAAGAACGATTGCAAAATATTATAGAAGGGGCTTCTTTTAATGAAAATTATAATTATATTTTAAACAAATATCTTTGTAATGATCCGAATCAGGCTGTGATAATTAATGGAATGAGACAAAGTGATTTTTATTCATATTGCTATGAACTTAAAATCATTGGGAGTCAATCGACTACTACGATAAATGAAGTGGTAGTGGAACCCGACAAGGATTCCAATTGCGTAAAACGCATTTTAGTAAAACAACATTCATCAATAGTTACAAAATAAGTAAAACAATGAAACGAATTTT
>JAUNHN010000058.1 GCA_030523915.1 Capnocytophaga sp.
CTTAGACCTATTTGCAAAGCGTGCTTGGCTTTACTCATTTTGCCTAATTCTAAATAATATTCTACAATTTCTTCAAATTCATCAACATCAAAGAAAGAAATATGATTTTTCTTCAACATTGATTCAAATTTTGAAACAGAATAATTTTCTTCTTCTGAGAAAAAATGCATAAAATAGCTTTTTATTTTTGATTTTATCGGTAAAAGTAAGAAAGTTAGCCTAAATGAGCAATTTTTTCAAAAATTATTTATTAACAATGAATTGTTAATGAGCATTCAATCAGCTAAATAATCGTTATTTTTTTATAGAATTTTACGTGCTATTTTTCAGCTCAAAATGTACCATTTTATAAAAAAATGTTTTACTAATGTAAAAAAGTATTAAAAATATTTTTTTATTTCATAAAAAAGCAGTAGTTTTGGAAAAATTTCCCACTAAACTTTGGTTTGAGATGCGTTCAATACAAAAGAAATTACGGATATTTTTGGTCAACAGAAAAACATTTACTTTGTTGATTTGCACATTGTTATCTGTTTTTTTATGGACAATTATTCGGGTTTCAAAGAATTTGCAACGTGAGATTTCGGTTAATATTTCGATAATAAATATTCCTGAAGATATGTTCTTACGCCCTTCACAAAAGCATCAAATCAAAATTCTCGCAGAAGGAAAGGGATTTACCTTGCTAAAATACTATTCTGAGGAGCAAACATTGACCGTTGATTTTAATGATTTAGAATATATTGGCGATAAGAAATACAAACTTTCCAAAAATATTTCTAATAAGTTGAATACATCAACGCTGTCCAAACTGAAAATTCAAAACACATATTCAGATACTATTTATATTGATTTAACAAAAAAATATACTAAAAAAGTACCTGTTATAGTTCATCTAAACGCTGATTTTCAGCAAGAATATCAGCTTACGGAACTTATTGTAAAACCTGATTCGGTAGTGGCATGGGGAGCCAAACCAGCAATAGATAGCCTAAATGCGATTTCTATTTCTTTTTCAGAAAAAAAATATGTAAAAAAATCATTCAAAGAGATTTATAAATTAAAAAACACAGATTTTATTAATTTTAATACAGAAAAAATAACCGTCAATGCGATTGTAGACAAAATGAGCGAACAACTCATTAAAGTACCAATTAGGATATTGAACATACCGACAGACTGCCAAATAAAGATATTCCCTTCGGAGGTAACTATCTTATGTTCAGGAGATTTGAATATTTTGAAAAATATCGCTCCCGAAGACATCGTTGTAGAGGCAGACTATGAAGATACTGAAAGAGGAACATTTTTACCTTTGACAATTCGGACTAAGTTAAAACGTGTGAAATTGTCATTTTTGGAAGACGATAAAGTGGATTTTTTAATTCGGAAAATATGATGGTAGTAGGTTTAACGGGAGGTATAGGAAGTGGAAAAACGACCATTGCCAAGATGTTTCAGAACTTGGGAGTACCTGTGTATATTTCTGACAAACAAGCACAAATTTTAATTGAAACAGACCCAGAAGTAATTGAAGCTATCAAATCCGTTTTCGGTGATTTGGCATATATTAATGGTGTTTACAACCGAAAGTATATAGCAAATATTGTATTTAACAATAAGGATATGTTACAGAAAATCAACGATATAGTACACCCAGCAGTAGCTAAACATTTTGCGAAATGGAAAGCAGAACAGCATGTGCCTTATGTAATTAAAGAGGCTGCTATTTTGTTTGAAAGTGGAGCTTACCGCCAATGTGATTATGTGATTACAGTTACAGCTCCAGAGCAGGAAAAGATTCGTAGAGTGATGGAACGCGACGGGATAACGGAAAGTTCTGTACGTAAACGAATGAAAAATCAATGGAGTGATGAAAAAAAAATTAATTTATCAAATGAAGTGATAAATAACACAAACATTGAAAACTCTTCGTTAAAAGTACAAGAAATACATTCTAAATTAATTAAAAAATTGAAAAGTCAATAATTTAGAGTAGTTTGTAGTTAAAATAATGTTAAAAAATAAAATTAAGAAAAATTTTATATTAGCTTTGTACGATGAAAAGGAAATTGAATATAATAACCATTATATTAATGACTATTTCCTTAGTGGGGATTATTATTATTCAAGGTTATTGGATTAAATCGGCGATAGATGATAAGGAAGAGGCTTTTAAGCATTCCGTTCAGCAGATATTAAGTGCTGTGGTTGGCGATTTGGAGCAGGCAGAGGTAAATAAATATGTAGCACAAATTATTCAACTTAAGGAACAGGACACTACATTGACTCTGAAAGAAGCACATCTTCGGGAGTTTATGTATGTTCAGGAGGATAAAAATACCAAAGAAACGTTCATTTACAAACACGGAATTTTGGAGGAAGATTATAGCTTGCCCAGCAATTCAGACCAAAACGACTCGCTTTTGATTAAAAACTACGAAAGTAAAGAAGTAGAGCAACGCACCACTTTCGGTTCAGGTATTGATAATCAATCAGTTCCTACTATTGAAACGTATGAAAAACTCAGTCGATTGCCTGAAATTGAGCAGCTGATGATTCAAGAATCTTTCAGAGAAATTATCGGTAAAATGCCGATTGTGGATAGAATTTCCAACGAACAGATTGATTTTCTGGTAAGTAGGGAATTGAAAACCCGAGGCATGAATATTGATTTTGACTTTGCGGTATACAATCGAAATATTTTGACAAACATCCGCTCGAAGTACTTCGATTCCAATGAAGGAAAAGAATACCGAATGGCTTTGTTTGCAAACAATTCGGGAGATTCTGTTTATGAATTGGTTTTGGAATTTCCGCAACAGGAACAATTTGTTTTTGCATCGGTAATTGGGATTGCTTCGTTATCAGTAATTTTTTTGATAATCATTATCGGAGTTTTTACTATAACGATGAACCAAATGCTTACGCATAAGCGGATTTCACAAATCAAAACGGATTTTATTAATAACATCACACACGAGTTTAAAACTCCGATTGCGACTACCAATTTGGTTCTTGATGCGATTAAAAATCCGATGACGATAAATAATCCTGAAAAAATCCTTTCGTACGTAGGGATGTTACGGGAAGAAAATAAGCGAATGCTTTCGCAAGTAGAAAACATTTTGCAGATTTCGAGGCTCGAAAAAGGCGAAATAGAGATTCCAAAAGAACCGCAAGATGTACATTTGTTATTAGAAGTAGCCGTAGGACACGTACAGATGATGTTGGAAGAGCGTGGAGGTACTATCCGAATGCATTTAGAGGCAGAAAATGCCGATATTTTAGCAAATGAGTCGCACTTTACCAATGTTTTGGTTAATATTATTGAAAACGCAATTAAATATTCGCCCGAAGCACCTGAAATAGATATTTATACAGAAAATATAAAAAATAATAAAATCCTTATCCGAGTGAAAGACCGAGGGCAAGGAATGAGTAAACAGGCTGTCAAACAGATATTTCACAAATTCTATCGTGAACACACAGGGAATTTGCATAATGTGAAAGGACACGGATTGGGGCTTGCTTATGTGAAGAGCATCATAAATAACCATAATGGTATTGTATATGCAGAAAGTGAAAAAGGAAAAGGAAGTACTTTCTTTATACAACTACCTGTTATTTAATATATTACAAAATTACTAACAAACTTATAATTAAGCGTGTAACTTTAAACCTATATAAGATGAGTATGAATGAAAACTTGTATGATATGAAAACGACCTCAACTAATAAAAGAATACTTTTAGTTGAAGATGACCCCAATTTTGGAACCGTTCTAAGAGATTACTTGGTAATGAGTGGGTTTGATGTATCACTTGCCAAAAACGGAATGGAAGGTTTTGAAAAATTCCGAAAAGAACCTTTTGACCTTTGTATATTGGACGTTATGATGCCTTACAAAGATGGATTTACCTTGGCGAAAGAAATCCGAGAGAAGAACGAAAAAATTCCGATTATATTCCTCACTGCCAGAACAATGCGTGAAGATGTATTAAAAGGATACAAAGTAGGAGCTGATGATTATCTAAACAAACCGTTTGATTCTGAAATCCTTCTGATGAAAATACGTTCGATGCTACAAAGAAAATCGGTAGAAACGGTAGCCGACAGCAAGAAATTTGAATTTGAAATAGGCGAATTTTTCTTAAATTCAAAATTGCGATTTTTGAAGTACAAAGATGAAGAACCTGTAAAACTTTCTCCAAAAGAAAATGAATTGCTTCGACTATTGGCTTTGCACGAAAACGACCTTATGCCAAGAGACCTTGCTCTTTCTAAAATCTGGAAAGATGACAACTATTTCACCTCACGAAGTATGGACGTGTATATTGCCAAACTAAGGAAATATCTTAAAAAAGATGAAAAAGTTGAAATTTTAAACATTCACGGCGAAGGCTTCCGTTTGATAACCAATAAAGAAGCTGACAGCTTTATTTAAGAAAAAGAAAATTTTATACAGAAATTATTTAATTATTAACATAATAGGCTACTTATTTGAGTAGCCTTTTTGACGTTTTATGAAGTTAAGACTTAAAGGGTATATATTAGCATTCGTTTCCGCTCTTACTTACGGAATGATTCCGTTGTTTATGATTCCCATCAAAAGGGGTGATTTTTCTTTGGACGGGTCGTTATTTTATCGTTTTTTCATAGCAAGTATCTGTATCTTAGGCTATTCGGTTTATACGAAAGACAATTTAAAAACCAATTTTAGAGAAATGCTGATTTTCATTCTATTAGGAATGTTATATGCCTTATCATCTGAGTTTTTATTTGCTGCGTATGATTATCTCAGCCCAGGTATTGCATCTACTATATTTTTTATGTATCCAGTTATCGTTGCCATTATTTTGGGAATTTTTTTCAAGGAGAAGGTTACTTTGCTTACGATGCTTTCATTATTGATTGTATTGATAGGAGTTTGTATTCTGAGTGTGAAGGATATAGCTTCCTTTTCAATACATTATTTCTGTATATTTGTATCACTTACATAGGATTGTTTTTACGGAGTTTATATGGTGGTGGTTAACAAATCATCTGTATCCAGCTCATCTTCAGGTATTAAAGTAGCGTTCTACTCGATGCTTTTTTCAAGTGTATATTTCTTGGTGAAATTACTAATTTTTGAAGCGCGAATTCCCATTCCAGATGGTGCTATGGCATTACATCTTACAGCTTTTTCGCTGATTACCACAGTACTTTCGGTTACTACACTGATTTATGCCATTCGTTATATAGGCTCTACTCCTACTGCAATTATGGGAGCTATTGAACCTATTATAGCGGTAGGAATTAGTGTATACCTGTTTGATGAAAAACTCACAATAAGCCTAATCGTAGGCGTTCTTCTAATAGTAGTGGGAGTAATTATTGATATTGTTTCCCGAAACAAAATAAAATAACTTTTTCGCATAATTTTAATTGTTACAATAATAACATTACATTATTTTTTTGTTGTGTTTGAATTTTTGAAAATTTATTAACTTTTCAATAAATTCATTCTTTATCTATTATTATGATTGTAAGAAAACGTTTACGCATTAAACATTTAGAAATATAAAAACTGAAATAGTGATTTTTATACTTCAAATTGTTTTGAAAAATATTTTCCTAAAAACAAAAAAACACAAAAAAATTTGTTGTGTATTGATATTTTTCAGAATTTTGTCCCGTTAAATATTAAAAAAGTAAAAAATGAGATTAAGAACAGTATGTTTTGTAATGCTTCTATTTGCAACATTACAATTCTCTTTTGCTCAAGAGAAAACTGTTACAGGAACAGTTAAAGACCAATCGGGAATGGAATTACCTGGGGTGGCTATTGTAGTGAAAGGGGAGCAAAAAGGAACTCAAACTGAGTTCGATGGTACTTATTCATTAAAAGTAGACACAGGCAAGACCTTAGTGTTTTCTTACATTGGTATGAAAACACAAGAAATCAGAGTCGGGGCTTCTTCCACTATTGATGTGGTACTTGAAGAAGACGCTCAGCTACTTGATGATGTGGTGGTAGTTGGTTTCGGGCAGAAAAGAGCCGTTAAGGAACTTACAGGTTCTGTGGGGAAAGTAGGCGAAGAAATTGCTAATAATTCTTCTGCTTCTATTGACAAAGCCCTTGCAGGAAAAGTAGCAGGAGTACAAGGCGGTATGGCTTCAGGACAGCCTGGCGGTGCTGCACTTTTGCGTATTCGTGGAATGTCCTCTATCAACGGAAGAAACAATCCTATCTATATAGTTGATGGTGTGCGGGTAGCACAAGGCGATTTAACAAGTAATACCCCCACAGCCAACATTTTAGCAAATATGAACGAATCTGATATTGAAAGTGTAACCATTTTGAAAGATGCTGTTTCTACCGCTGTTTATGGAGCTGATGCAGGTGCTGGGGTGGTTATCATTACAACCAAATCAGGAAAAAAAGGAGATGCTAAATTTTCCGTTGGTGCTGAAACAGGTTTGACTTTCAGAGCGTTGGCAGGAGAAGAGCCTCTAAATACAAGCGAGTGGTTAGGACTTTTGTATGATAGATACCTTAATTCTTCTACCAGATTTGCTACCAAAGATGCACTCATTGCTGCATTGGATGCAGGAACAATAGATGAGCAATTACAAGCAATTTATAACAATAGACATATTGATACAGATTGGAGAAAAGAAACCGAACGGAGTGCGGCTTTGTTACAGAAAATAAATGGTTCTGTATCAGGTGGAACCGATAAACTTACCTATTATAGCTCTTTGGGATATTACAACCAAGATGGTATCGTAAAAAACACAGGGTTTAATCGTGTAACCAACTCAAACAGAGTTAATTACAAAGCAAATGATAGACTGACATTAGCAACAGATATTCAAGTTTCTTTTGCTAAAATGTATGCGTCAAGTGATGGAGCAACATTTGCAAACCCTATATTAGGGCAGTATTTGCTTCGCCCTACCGATGCAGTTCGTAATGCCGATGGCACTTTTAATTATGGGAGAAATGGATATATGTCCAATAGGTTATACAATGTAGCTGCTCTACAAACATTAAACCACATCAATGCAGAAACTACCCGCTTATTTGGTAATTTCCAAGCAGATTATAAAATCTTGAAAAACCTGACATACAAATTTACGTTTGCTCCTGAGTATATTAATATTGAAGAAGATGACTACCGTTCTCCAATACACGGTGATGGACGGAATCTCGGAGGTTCGATGTCTTCATATACTGCAAGAAATTTTAACTTCAACATTCAGAATACATTGACCTATGATTTTACTTTGGCAGAAAAAAATCATTTTTCGGTAATGTTGGCACAAGAGGCGTATCGTTCTGACCGAAGAGTTGTAGGAGGTAGAGGCGATGTGGTAGGAAGTACGAATTTAAGAACTTTGAATAACTTTGTAGTTCCTCGTACTGCACGAGGAATTCGTGATGTTGATTCACGTGGAGGTTACGCACTTAATTTGCATTATGATTATGACAAAATTGTTTTATTAGACCTTTCAGGGCGACAAGATAGATTGTCAAATTTCTGGGACGAAAACAAAACAGGATATTTTTGGTCTGCGGGCGTAGGAGTTGATTTCGCTCGATTAGAGGCATTAAAATCTTTGGATTTATTCTCACAACTGAAACTATCGGCTTCTTATGGTAAAGTAGGAAACTTAACCGATGTATCACCTTACGAAACTTACGTATATACAGCCAATTACGCAGACCAAGCAGCGGCTTATCCTTCGGGAATTAGCTCCAAAGATTTGCGTTGGGAGGTTATTAATCCTCTAAATGTAGGAATTGATGTAGGTCTATGGAATGACAGATTGACCCTTGGCGTTGCCTACTACGAAAAAACGACCAAAGATATGGTATTCAGCACACCGCTTTCTATTGCACAAGGTGGTAATTCTAATGTAGATGGCACTCCTCCTGCTTCACAATATTTGAATATTGGTGAAATGAAAAACTCAGGAATTGAGATTTCTATCGGAGCAAAAATCATACGCAATGAAGGCGAAGGTTTCAATTGGTCTGCCAATGCGAACCTAAGTACATTGAAAAATAAAATAACCAAACTTTACGGAGGTGAAGATATTATCGTTAGTTCAACACGTATTTTACGTGAAGGAGAAGCGGTTAACTCGTTCTATTTGAGAGAATGGGCTGGCGTAGACCCTGCCAACGGAAATCCGCTTTGGTACAAGGCAGACGGAACTACAACTTCTAACTACGACGAAGCAAATCGAGTTATTTTAGGCAATCCGTTGGCGACACTTTACGGTGGGTTTGATACCAAACTTTCTTACAGAGGGTTTGTATTGGACGCCCAGCTAAGCTACGGTTTTGGTAACAAAATTTATGACTCTTGGGCTGGCTACGGACTATCGGACGGCTTGTTTACACAGACTTATCCTAGTTACAAATCTCAGTTAGATTATTGGACACCTGAGAATACAGATGCTCGCCATCCTAAACCAATGGCTGGTGGTAATAACGATTCACGTGAACCATCTTCTCGTTACTTATATAAAGGAGATTATGTTCGCTTAAGAACCATAAAACTCGCCTATACCGTGAAATCAGAATTGATAGAAAAATCGGGCATTAAAGGCGTTCAAATTTATGCTTTGGGCGACAATGTTTGGACATACAATTTTGATAAAAACTTTAATTATGACCCTGATATGCAAGTAAGTGGATATGCAAACTTTGCTTTACCACCACTTAGAACATATAGTTTAGGTGTAAATGTTAATTTCTAAAACTGAATTACAATGAAAAAAATAATATATACAATCGCTTTTATAACTTGTGGAGGTGCGTTTTTAGCTTCGTGCAGTAAAGATTTTACAGAAACGAAATTCTTCCAGTCAGAACAAGCAGAGCCTCTCACTACCGTAGAACAGCTAACATCTTTTGTTAGAGGAACTTATGTTAAAATGAGAAATGCAGATTATTTAGGTAAAAATTACAGAGGTTATGCAGAGCTTCATACCGATGAAATGTATTCTACATTAAATTCGGGGTATTTTGCTATAGAATCTCGCTATGCTGTAACGGCTGCCTCTGCAATGCCCGAAGATATATGGACACAAATCTACCAAGTAGTAGGCAACGCAAATATCGTAATTGGCACTTCTGATAACCTAACTTGGGGACAAAGCAATGATGCAACCCAAATCGCAAATGAAATTAAACGACTAAAAGGACAGGCTTACGCCATTCGTGCTTTGGCATTTTTTGATTTGTTAAAATTGTATGGACAAAAATATACAAATGGGACTTTGGGTGTAGTGCTTCCTACAACCTACAATACTGGAGCACAACAAGCAAGAGCCACTATCGCTGAGACAGAAACTCAGATAGAAAGTGATTTTGCAAAAGCATTGGAGCTAATGGGTACAACCACAGATGTTTCTGACAAAACCGAAATTTCTTCTTGGGCAGTAAAAGCCTTGATGTCTCGTTACTATTTATACAAAGGAGATATGACCACAGTAGCTACTTTGGTAAAAGAAATCTACGATTCTGGTAATTTCTCTGTAATTCCTTCGGGAGATTTGCAGCTTTCTTTCACGAAAGAGAACGCAGCCAATAGCGTTTTTGAATTGGCTTTGGGGCTTAACGGAGCTTTGGGGACAAATTCATACGATAATATAGCTAACTCGGCAGGTTATGCTAACTTGGCTGTATTGCCTTCTACAATCGCGTTGTACGATGCAAATGATGTTCGCAAAAACTTGATTGTTGACATATTTTTAGACAATAAATTTTCAAATTTGAAAGGCTCTTCTAATATAAAAGTAGTTCGTTATGAAGAAGTTTTACTCAATGGAGCGGAAGCGGTAGTAGCAACAGATAATGCAACTGCCTTGAAATATTATAACGCAATCCGAACCAATAGAGGGCTTACAGCAGCAACATCTGTTACATTAGATGACATCAAAAACGAGCGTATTCGTGAACTTGTAGGAGAAGGCTTCAGATATTGGGACTTACTTCGCTGGGGAGCTACAATTCCGTATTACAACGAAGAAGGAGTTGCTGACACGACAAAGAACAAAACAATCGGAGATTATTTGTTAGCCTTCCCAATTCCTGAAGCGGAAACAGATGCACCAGGAAGTTTAGTAAAAGCCAACCCTGGTTATAGTAATTACAAACCATAAAAGTTACACTCTTAATTAAGTAAATTTTTAGGGTAAAAAACGAAAAAAGCGATAGTGAATTCTATCGCTTTTTTGTTTGTTTGTTATATCATAAAAAATTAATATCCTAATATTTTTAACATTTCTTCGGCTTTTTGTTGCTCCCTGAAAAGACGTGATGTGATATTACCTTCTTCATCTCTATCTATCAATACTATTTTAGGCTGTGGAATGAGGCAGTGTTGCAATCCGCCCACACCTCCGATAGTATCTTGATACGCTCCTGTATTGAAAAATCCGATATACAGAGGTTTGTTTTTGTTGTATTTCGGAAGATAGATAGCATTCATATTTTGTTCGCTATTATAATAATCATCTCCATCACAAGTAAGCCCTCCCAATAGAACACGCTCGTACTCGTCATACCAGCGGTTAATAGGCAGTAGCACAAAGCGTTTGTTTATCGCCCACGCATCGGGTAAAGTAGTGATGAAAGAGGAGTTTATCATATTCCAAAGCTCACGGTCATTCTGTTGTTTTTGGTACATAATTTCATAAATAGCTCCACCAGCTTCCCCTACTGTGAAACTACCAAATTCGGTAAAAATAGTAGGTACAGGTACTTTTTCTTGTTCGCAAGCGATTTTTATTTGGCGAATAATTTCATCAACCATATACGCATAATCGTATTCAAAAGCTAAGGAACTTTTGATAGGAAATCCTCCTCCGATATTTAAGCTATCCAATTCAGGGGCTACTTTTTTGAGCTGGATATACACTTTCAAACACTTCAGAAGCTCATTCCAATAATAAGCATTGTCTTTAATTCCTGTGTTGATAAAAAAGTGTAACATCTTGAGTTTCACCTTTTTATTATCTTTTATTTCTCTGTTATAGAAAGGAACAATATTCTTATAACCAATTCCTAATCGGCTGGTATAGAACTCCGAACGAGGGTCTTCTTCCGAAGCAATACGAATGCCTATATTGTACTGACCTTTTATTTTTTCATCAAAAAGATTAATCTCTTCGTAATTATCAATAACGGGCATACACTTGTCAAAACCGCGATTTATCAAATCTGCAATGCCGTCAATGTAGGCATCACGCTTAAAACCATTACAGATGATGTAATTTTCCTTGGTTAGTTTCCCCTCGTCAATAAGGTTATTTATAATATTAATATCAAAGGCAGAAGAAGTTTCTAAATGAATATCATTTTTCAAGGCTTCGACCATAACATGCTTAAAGTGAGAGCTTTTCGTGCAGTAACAATAATGATACTCGCCTTTGTATTTATGTTTTTTTATAGCTTTCGAGAACCAACCTTTAGCACGCTGAATGTTTTGTGAAATTCGCGGAAGATACATAAATTTGAGTGGAGCTCCATATTGGCGTACCAATTCCATTAAGTCAATATCGTGAAAACGAAGCTCATCGCCTTCAAGTTTAAATTCTTCTTGCGGAAAGTAGTAAGTTTGGTCTATTAAGTCTACGTATTTGTTTTTCATTGCTTTAAATTGTTTTAAAATGATAAACTGTGAATATTTTTTAGATTTTGTTTTACTTTATAAAAAAGAATTTTTCTTTTTTTAATTTAATGCTAAAAATATTCAAATACGTAGTGGCGACAAGCCTTTCACTCGGATTGTACATTGTTTTTTTGCTGTCAAATCTAAGTGAAAATAATTTAATGAACCTTCTGCTTTAAAAACAGAATGGATAGCGTTATTTTTTTCAACAAATATAATATTCATTATTATAGATATTTGTTTGATTATCAATAAATTATTTAATATTTCAAATCCTACAAAAAGATTTGGGAGCAAAATTATATATTTTTATTGAGAAAAAAAATATTTTTTGCAATAGGAATACAAAAAGAGGAAAATTAAATGATTTTTTATTGTTATTATTGTTGATTTTCATTGTGATTTTCCTCTTTCGTTTTTGATTCTTATAGTATAGCCCCTTCGATAATTCCTTCGATGATTTCTGGGTTTAGGAGCGTAGTGGTATCTCCTAAATTAGAAGTGTCGTTTGAGGCTATTTTTCGTAAGATACGCCGCATAATTTTTCCGCTTCGTGTGCGTGGTAATCCTTTGACAAACTGTATTTTATCTAATTTGGCAATCGCTCCAATTTTATCAGATATAAGTTGATTTATTTCACGCCGCACATTATCTTGTACACGGGTTTCATCTTTAAGGATTACAAATCCGTAAAGAGCATTGCCTTTTATGTCGTGTGGGAAACCTACAATGGCAGATTCGGCTACGGCAGGATGCTCATTAATAGCATCTTCTATCGGTGCTGTTCCCAAATTATGTCCCGAAACAATGATTACATCGTCTACACGCCCCGTAATTCGGTAGTAACCCACTTCATCACGAAAAGCCCCATCGCCTGTGAAATATTTCCCTTCATAGGTTGAAAAATAAGTGTCGATATAACGTTGGTGGTCACCGTAAATGGTTCGAGCCATTCCAGGCCAAGGAAACGCAATGCACAAATGTCCTTCGCGTGAATTTTCAATAACTTCTTCCTTATTTTCTTGCATCAGCACGGGGAAAATCCCTGGTAACGGAAAGGTAGCATACGTAGGTTTGGTAGGCGTTGCAAACGGAATGGGAGCTATCATAATGCCTCCTGTTTCGGTTTGCCACCACGTATCGGTAATTGGGCAACGTTTTTTACCGATATGGTCGTTATACCAATGCCACGCTTCCTCATTGATAGGCTCACCCACCGAACCTAATATTTTAAGCGATGACAAATCATATTTTGCAGGAAGTTCTATCGATTGTTTTGCTAAAGAACGAATGGCTGTTGGGGCGGTGTAAAACTGCGTAACTTTATGTTTTTCAACCACTTCCCAGAATCGTCCATAATCAGGATAAGACGGAATACCTTCAAACATCACGGTAGTAGCTCCGTTCAAAAGAGGTCCATAGATAATATAACTATGCCCTGTAATCCAACCTATATCGGCAGTACACCAATATACATCTCCGTCCGAATATTGGAAAATATTTTTAAACGTAAATGCCGAATAAACCATATATCCTGCGGTGGTGTGTACAATTCCTTTGGGTTTACCTGTTGAACCTGAGGTATATAACACAAAAAGCATATCTTCGGCTTCCATAGTTTCGGCAGGGCAAAATTCTGATGCTTCTTGAAACAACGGCGAGAGCCACAAATCCCGATTGGGTTGCATTGCAATTTCTTGATGTGTATGTTCTACCACTAATACTTTTTCAACACATTTACATTCTTTAAGTGCCTCATCTACAATATTTTTCAGTGGAATAGTCTTTTCTCCTCTGAAACTACCATCAGAAGTGATGACCATTTTGCAATCCGCATCATTGATTCGAGAAGCCAACGAAGCCGACGAAAATCCAGCAAACACCACCGAATGCACCGCACCAATTCTCGCACACGCCAGTACAGCAATGGCAAGTTCTGGAATCATCGGGAGATAGATACACACGCGGTCGCCTTTTTTGATGCCCTGCGATTTTAGCACATTTGCCATTCGGTATACACTTCGAGCTAAATCATTGTATGTTAGCTTTTTAACAGGCGTATTTGGGTCATTAGGTTCCCAAATAATGGCTGTTTGTTCGCCTCGATGAGCCAAATGCCTATCGATACAATTTTCAGTAATATTGAGTGTTGCCCCAGAGAACCATTTCACTTCGCTTTTTTCTTTATCCCATTCCAAAACGGAATCCCATTTTTTACGCCATTGGAAATTGTTATTGGCAATGGTTTCCCAAAATTCAATCGGGTCGTTTTGCGAAAGCCGATAAATGTCGATGTATTTCGCCAAAGAATTGATGTTGTAATAACGTTCGTTCAAGGCTTTGAGCGATTCGTGGATTTTTTGTGAGGAATCTTCCAAACGCTGAAGATTTCCAGTAGATTTTTTTTCGTATTTCATAATCAAAACTAATTTGTTTGCGATAAAAGTAAGAATATTTTTTGAAAATACAAATATAATTTCTAAAAATCATCTAATATTCATTCAAAATAGCAAGTTCAACTTTTAATCTACAACTCAAATTCTTTTCCAAGAATGAAATACTGCAAATTAAGATAACAATTTATGTTTTAACAAAAATATTCCAATATGACAATCCAAACAACGCTTTACCGAGCAGTAATTATTATACTGTTGTAGCAAAATTTGGGTATGAAAAGCCGATTCTATATTAGCTCCTAATTCCTTGAATTTGGTTATAATGGTATTCTGTTCAGCGGTAATTTTTTGTAAACTTAATGACAGAGAGTCTGAAACATCTTTACCTAATGATTTGAAATACAAATATTTAATAGGAATTATTGTGTTTATCCAAATGAGTTCTATTAACGAAGTGCTAATTTTCTTTTTGGTCTTGGCTGAAGTTTTCCCAAAAGTATAATGTGTATCCCAAAACTCCGAAGTACTTACCACAAATATTTTTTTAAACTCGTTAAAATACTGAATATCAATAACCTTAGAAAACAATCCGTCTATATTTTCATATAATTGAGCCAATTGCGAGAGCCGTATGGTAGGAAAACCCTGAGGGCGAAGTTTGGAGAAATGAATTTTGGCAAACGAAGGTTTCAAATTATATTTTTTCTGCATAAATTCATATTCAGAAACCAATTTTTGAAAATAAAATTCGTTGTAATTTACTGATAATAAACCAGTTTGACCTAAAAACAAGGCTTCTAATTGCAACGGTACATTTTTCTCTTTTCGGATAATAGAAAAGTCCAATGTTTTGCCCATTTCTAAAAAAGCCTCTCCATTTACAGTTCCTCCGAAATTCTTTAAAAGCATCAAAAACAATACTTTTTCCCAATCAGAATGAGTTTGTTTCAATAGATTTTCTACCAAAAGTGATTTGTATTGTAATCTTTCGGCGAATAATTGTTTATTCCACCCGTAAGCGACCATTTTTTCGGATTGCGAATAGTACTTTTCGCAGCTAATAAATTTATTTTCAGAAGATAAAAGCCGAACATAATTCTGTACAACATCTATATCTATCAGATTTTTAAGTTCTAAAGTAGGGATAATCTGTTGGTTAGTATCAAATACTTCTACATCGTGTTCCCAAACCACGTGTAAGATTACATTGGCATAAGCCTTGTCTTGCTCGTGCCGATGAGCATACCAATACGATGATTTGAGGTGCATTTCTACACTTCCAGCCCATTTTAAATCGTTAATTTGTAAACGAACATCTATAAAATCAGGACCAGAGAGCCGATTTCG
>JAUNHN010000059.1 GCA_030523915.1 Capnocytophaga sp.
CACTGGGTATGTTTTTCTATTGTAAAACTAATATTATGAATTTGTGAAATGTGAGATTCATTCGCTTCTATTTATTTTGTTTAACTCTAAATAAATTAAGCTGATTTTCAAAAAGTTATATTACATAACTCGTGGTTTTGTAATTTTAACTCACGTACAAAAAAATACGAATATGAAGTTTGTGTTAAGGAAAGGTGAAATTCAGCTTAATAGCACTTTTAGGTTAAAAACTCTCGAAAGTGTTATTAGTTTACATTTTATGAACATTCAAAAAGAGTTATAAATAAATAAAAAAAAGGACTTTCTTCAAACAGAAAGTCCTTTTCTCACAATGCATATAAATACTACTACTAACTCCTAATTATTTTTCTAAAGAATTTCCATCTTTATCGAAATTTGCTACGATAGCTTCTCCTTTGCTGTTTGTAGCTTCAATTTTGTACTCTCCTTTAGCATTTACAAATGCTTTATTGATAGTTGCTCCTTGGTGAATTTTTGCGAAAGATTCAACAACAGCTTTCGGTAATTTACCTTTTTCGATTTCAGTGTACTCATCTTGAACAGCTACAACGTTAGTTGCTTTTTTTACATCTGCTTCTTTGTCCTGTGCGAATGCAGTTAGACTCCCTAACGCTAATACGCTTAAAAATAAAGTTTTTTTCATAAGTTCTACTTTTTTTTAAATAATTAATAATTGTTTTTCTGCTTTAGTTAAAGATTTTAATTTTTTGTAATTTAGTTTTTTCTAATTTTTTGCCTTAATCTGTTTAGTAATTAATTTTACAATAATGAATGAAATTTTAATTTTTTGTTTTAATTCTTAACTAATTTTTATTTTTATACCAATATATTGTTCATTTCTATTTTGTAAAAAAAGCCTTAACTGCTTGATATACTTTTTTTACCATCACAAGCACACCACTCTCGGCTGTCTTTTCAGTAGCTTTACTTTCTTCCTGAAAAATCATCTCCATAATTCCGTCATAAATCATTATTGGATTTATATTCGATAAATTATTTAATCTTGGTGTTACATTTTCTGTTGTCATAACTTTTATTTTTTTCGCTTGTGTTATGTATATTGAAAAAAACGTACCATTTGCATACTTCTTCACAAATAATTACATAAATAACTGTAAAACAATACATTATAAACGTGCCAAAAATTTTCTATCCCAATAAAACAATTGAAAAAGGTGTATTTTTTACACAAAAAGCATATAAAATTTACACACAAAAGTGTAAACACTCACCATTTAATTGCAAAACTACCCCTATAAAATAAGAAAGGATTGCCTATCATAGACAATCCTTCTTTAATAATTTAATTAAAATCTAATATAGCATGAAAAAACACAAATGGCGAAATATCCCATCTCCTTCATTTGCACGACCAAATTACTATAAAACAACGAATCTCACAAGTTGTTTAACTTTTTGTTAACAACGTTTGTTTTGGTTTTATTTTTAAAATTAAGAAAAACGTTTTCAAAAAATAAATATCCAACTGATTTTAAGTAGTTTAACAACTAACTTTTCTTTTCCACCAATTCTAATTGTGAAATGTCAACTGTGGTGGTAAACATTCCATAATTCACCACCGCTTTTCCTTTTTCTATTTTATCAATAGTTCCTACACTACGACTATCCTTAATCCGAACGCGGTCATTGACTCTCAAAGCTCGTTGCATTTGCTCTTTGGCTTTTTTCTCTTGATGTATTTTTTCTTTCTTCTCTATTTTTTTCTGAACTCGGATTTCTTCTATTTTCTTATTTAATTCTTGCTCAGTTTCCTTTTTTTGTTCTTGCTTTTTAGTTTTTTCTAATTTGGAAAGATGTTTGCGTTTTGCATTTTCACTTTCTATAACACGCAACAAATCAGATACTAAAGGTCTTTTTTTACCATCGTAAAAATAGCGTTCGGCTATTTCATCAATTTTATTTCCTAAATAAATCATTCGTTGGTTATGGTCATACAACTCTTGGTAATTGACTAATTTCGATTTTACTTTCTCATTAAGCTCCTCCAAACGCTTTGCTTCCTCCCGAGCTTTTACTTCTTCATCTTTCAGGTTTTCAGCTGTTTTTTCCATTTTACTACGCTCTTTTTGCAACTTGGCAATGGTAGCATCAAAACGAACTTTTTCCTTCTCAATTTTCTTTTTTGCTCGATTGATTAATCCGAAAGGAATACCATTTTTCTGAGCTACTTCAAAGGTAAACGAGCTTCCTGCTTCTCCTATGATGAGTTTGTAAATAGGTTCTAACGTTTTGTCATTGAATAACATATTGGCATTGGTAGCGTGGGGAAGTTCGTTGGCAAGCATTTTCAGATTGGTATAATGTGTGGTTATGACCCCGAAAGCCTTTCGATGATAAAACTCTTCCAAAAAAGTTTCAGCCAAAGCCCCACCTAACTCAGGGTCGCTTCCTGTTCCAAATTCATCAATTAAAAAAAGTGTTTTGGCATCACATTTTTTTAGAAAATAATTCATATTTTTAAGACGATAACTATATGTACTCAAATGATTTTCAATAGATTGATTATCTCCAATATCAGTAAGTATTCGTTGAAATAAACATAATTTACTACGATGATGTACTGGAATAAGCATCGCACTTTGTAGCATTAATTGCAACAACCCGATTGTTTTCAGCGTAATGCTTTTCCCTCCAGCATTAGGACCTGAAATCACCACAATACGACTTTCATTGGTTAGCCGAATGTTTTGTGGATAGGTAGGTACACCTTTTTTCAGATTATTCAAATACAATAGCGGGTGATAGGCTTCCTTCAAATCCAATGCTCGTTCTTCCGTAATTTCAGGAAGTAATGCGTTCATACTCAGAGCATACTTTGCTTTGGCATAAATCATATCAATGGCAATAATATATTTTTGATATTGCTTAAAAATCGGAACAAATTCACTCAAATAAGCTGTGAGCTGTTTTAAAATACGTTGTATTTCTTCTTTTTCGTCATATAATAAATTGGTAAGTTCCCGAGAGTATATTTCAGTTTGTCGAGGCTCAATGTAAACGATATTTCCTGTTTTTGAACTTCCCAAAACTGTCCCTTGCACTTTACGACGATACATTGCTTTTACGGCAAGTACTCGCCTATTTTCTACCACCGTTTCGCGTATATCGTCCAAATAATCCGAAGCGTTATATTCCACCAATGCTCTGTTAAAACTTTCATTGATTTTTCCTTTTAACTGACTGATTTCCTTACGAATATTAGCTAATGAAAGCGAAGCATCATTTTTAATTTCGCCAAACTTATCTATCACTTTTTCCACCGCCTCTACTACCGCCGTAGTGTAATCAATACTTTCAGAAGTAGTGTACAATATTGGATATAATTCCTTGAACTTTCTGAAAAACAAAATATGTGTATTGACCGTTTGGGACAATGTATACAACTTACGAATATCTCCTATTTCAAGCGTAGCATCTTGAATCTGAAGGAGTTTTATTTCAGAAGTTACCTTTTCGCAACTATGAGCTGGGATTGTATTATTATTTTGGAAAGAAGACAAATATTCATTGGTTTGTTGCAAGGCAAATAACAAATCTTCTTTATTCTCAAAAGGTTTTATTTGCAAAGCGTATTTTTTGCCCAATTCGGTCTGGCATAAATCCGAAAGCTGGTTCAAAACCGTTCCAAATTCTAAATCTTCAAGTGTTTTTTGAGTCATTTTATATATTTTTCAAACTGCAAAAATAAGCATTTTATTTGATTTGATAGCAAGATTAAAATAGCTCTGCCCTAAATGTTAAAAACAAGTTTTTTATTGGCTAAATCATTATTTGTTTTTAACTTTGTCTAAGTTATTTGCTAAACTAATATGAAAAAGTTTTTATATCTCTTATTATTACTTCCTTTTCTTACAAATTGTAAAAAAGAAAATCTTTGCCAGAATACGCCTAAAATATTTGGTATAAAAATAGAAGAAAATTCTTCTCAATATGCTTATTTCGTGGATGATACGGGAAAAACAGATGAACAAAATATCTCAATATACAAATTGGTTGATGATTTGCCCATAGCGTATGATATCACAATAAGTCAAACTATGTATATAAATATCACTATTTTTTCGGATAACATTGATTTTTACACCAATAAAACAGAAACTATCTACCTGAAAAACAAGACTAAAACATATCGCCTTGACATAAAAGGAAGCCATCAAGGTAATGAACAATGTGGTTTTTACGGTAACCTTTTGGAAGTTGCTGTTGACGAAGTATCACAAAAGGTAGAAGAGAATAGTTTTTATCTAAAATAATGTAATTTATAGAATATTTGTGTGGATTTGTATAATTTGTGATTCGTTTTATTACAAACATATAGGTTCACACAATTTTTATTTCCTATAATAAACGCATACTTATAAAAAATGGTTATTTTTGCAAAAAATAATATTACTATGGAAGTGAATATTCACCAAAGCTGGAAACCATATTTACAGAATGAATTTGAAAAAGATTATTTTCAGAAGTTAGTTGCTTTCGTAAAAAACGAGTATTCTCAAGGAATTTGCTACCCAAAGGGAAGTCAAATATTTTCGGCTTTTGAACATTGTCCGTTTGAAAATGTAAAAGTTGTCATTATTGGTCAAGACCCTTATCATGGTGTAAATCAAGCCAATGGACTATGTTTTTCGGTTCAAGATGGCATAGAACATCCACCTTCTCTTATTAATATTTTCAAAGAAATAGAGCAAGATTTAGGCATTCCTTACCCTATAAGCGGAAATTTGGAACGCTGGGCAGACCAAGGTGTTTTGCTATTAAACTCAACCCTAACTGTACGTGCCAACCAAGCTGGAAGCCATCAAAATCAAGGTTGGGAAACCTTTACCGACGCAGTAATTCGGACTATTTCCGAAAGAAGCCAACAAGTTGTTTTTTTACTTTGGGGAGGCTACGCGAAGAAAAAAGCTGCGTTAATAGATAGTTCCAAGCATTGTATACTTACCTCTGGACACCCTTCTCCACTAAGCGCCAATAGAGGTTATTGGTTTGGAAATAAACACTTTAGTAAAACTAATACTTTTTTAATATCCGTAGGAAAACAACCTATTCAGTGGTAATTTTTTAGTATAAATAAGCTATACAAAAATAGAAATTTGTATGGCTAATTTTGTTTAATCTTACCTCATTTTCAAAATCAAAATTGAAAATAAATAAACGGCTGAAAATCAGCTGAATATGCTTGATAACAAATAATTACTATCACAACAACGATTGCTCCTTTGGCAAGAATATGACTTTCTGAAAAAATATGCTCTATTTCATCTTTCCAACGTTGTGGCAACCAATGTGTTATATATCCAATCAGAATTATAATAAATACCGCTCGATAATGTACAAGAACTTGCCAAGCAGTATCCCAACTCATATTATTCCCCACCTGATGAAACCATTGCCAAATAGATTCCATATCCTTACCTCGAAAAAATATGCGTGTGAATGTGATAAATATAAACGTAAATCCTATCTTCCAAACGGTTGCTAACCAATGTGTTGAATATTCGTATGGACTTATTTTTCGCCAAAATTTATAAACTAAAATTCCAACTCCGTTTAGCCCACCCCAAATTACATATTTCCACGATGCTCCGTGCCATAAACCACCAATGAGCATAGTTAGCATAATATTTATATTGGTAATTATCTGTCTTTCAGCTGCTTTACTATAAAACATCAAAACGGAAAGACCTATAAGTATAATCCCGATAGAAATTGTAAAATATAAACTATTTGCCGCAATAACCACTCCCACAATGAAAATCAGCGAAATAATTACCGTTCCTACGGAACTATTACGATTTCCCCCCAAAGGAATATATAAATAATCCTTCAACCAAGTTGATAATGATATGTGCCAACGCTTCCAGAAATCACCGCAATTAATCGCTTTGTAAGGAGAATTAAAATTGGTAGGCAGTTGAAAACCCATCAGAAGTGCTAACCCAATGGCAATATCTGTATACCCCGAAAAATCTCCATAAATTTGTAATGAATATCCTATTAATGCCATTACGTTAGTAAACCCTGAAAACATTGTAGGATTATCAAAAACTTGGTCTAAAAAGTGCATCGCTATGAAATCAGCAAAAATCATTTTCTTTACAAGCCCTTTGAGAATCAGGAAAATACCTTTGTTAAAGGCATCGGTAGAAACTTCTGTTTTTTTGATGATTTGAGGAACAAAATTTTCTGCCCTAACAATAGGTCCTGCCACCAATTGCGGAAAAAAACTTACATAAAACCCAAAATCAAGAATTGACTTAAGAGGAACAATCCTTCTTCTGTAAATATCAACCGTATAGCTAATAATTTGAAACGTATAAAATGAAATTCCTACAGGCAGAATAATCGTATCTACACGGAAATATCCTTCGGTATTAAAACCATTTCCCCAATAAGCTAAATGATTGATTACCTGATGACTGGAATTAAAAATGGCATTATATGTATCCGTAAAAAAATAAGCATATTTGAAATAAGCTAATATCAGCAAATTAGATACAATACTAAGCGTAAGCCCTAATTTCCGCCTACTTTCGTCTGTTTGATTATGAATAAACCAACCTAAATAAAAATCGGTTATTGTACTGAAAACCAATAAAAAAACAAATAATCCGCTGGCTTTATAATAAAAATAAAAACTTGCAAAAAGTAAAAACAAATTCCGAAGTTTTATTCTCTTATAAATCAATGAAAAAATAGCGTATACAATAGCAAAAAATATCCAAAAATCAATTCGGACAAAGTTTAACGGACTTTTTTCGTCAAAAGTGAATATATTTTGAATAAAATCCATACTATTCTGTTGCTAAAATGTCGTTATGTAGATGTTCAAAAAACATTTCTGAAATAATTTGCGTTCCTTTGGGCTTCAAATGCACATAATCTGAGGCTGCCATATCTTTTTCTACCCACGTTACCATAGAATTTTCTCCTCCCATAGCCTCATAAATGCTCCAAAAAGCAACGCCATTGGCAAGGCATTCTTCTTTCATCTTTTCGTTAAGTGTAATAAGAAATGGATAAGTTATCATTTTTCCTTTTTCGAAAATAGACATATCACCCGGTCCAATAACAATAACGGAAGCGTTAGGATTACTGCGTTTTACCCATTTTATGTTTTGCATCAGCGAATATACGTAATCCGTAATTTGCTTTTCTTCACGAATATAAGGAACTGTATTTCCTCCAAACTGAAAAATAAAGATATCTGGTTTTCGCTCTACGGACATTTGACGGAAGTTTTCATGATTCAACCGAGTGAAAATACGCCCCGCCTCGCCTCGCATTGCCACATTATCCATACGTACTCCTTTAGCCTCATCTAATGTAATTCCATAAAAATCAGGGCTAACCAATCCTTCCAATTCCACTTTGATTTCTTTAGGTGTTTCGGAAAAATCTATTTTAAAGTTATGATAATCTCCATCAGTTTTTAGAGAATCTTGCCTTATTATACTGCCATTTTGGTACACCGTAATTTTGGTTTTGTGCGTACAATTACCGTAATGTAACCCAAATTTGGTAAATTTACGAAGCCTATTATAAGCTGTTGTAGAAGGTCTTATGGTAAAACTTGCTTTTTTAACCGTTATTGTATCCGCAGGATTATAATCTGTAAATCGGGACAAAGTGGCATATAATCCGTATTTTCTATGCGGAACATTTTTGTTCATATTACGATCAAACGACGCAAACCGAAGCCAATTAGAACTCGTCTGAATATTCACACTATTTTGATGATACGCAATTTTAATGGGAATGAAGCCTGGTCCTCCACCTCCAAAAAGAGCCTGAAAGCGATTACGAACATACACCGTAATTCGGTCTCCTTCTATTTGTGAATCTCCATAATGAATGATTTGACAATTCGGCTGATTTAATTTTTGTTTGAGTTTACTAATGAAATCCGTAGCATTATCAGGATAATATATTCTCCCTTCTGTTTTATTTGCCAAAAATATATTTTCTTGATTTTCAACAGAATCTATGGAATCTTGTGCAGATTCTATGATTTTACTCTTCTCCTGTTTTTTTTGAGTTATATCGTGGAGAATTTGACTTGCTTTGCTGTTTTCTTGTTTACTACTTTTAAGCATAATATCAGAAGTGGGAAATTTTATGATTGTATTTCCCATCAGAATCCCCTCTTTTACAGCACCTTGCGAGGTTTTGTATTGACCACTTAGAAATGTTACTACAAAAAGAACAAGTAGTACACTAATGATAAATATGGTTATTTCTTTAGGTTTCATTTTCATTCTGACATTTAAAAATCACGAAAGTACACTTTTTTAATCATTTACAAAAATTTTCATTACAAAAATTGAAAAATAAGTAAATATTTTCACATTATAACATCAATTCTTCCCATTGGGTCATTAATTGTTCCAATTCTTTTTTCTTGATATCATATTGTTTATAGAAATCATCTGATTGCACTTGTTGCCCCATTAGCTCGGTCATTTGTTTGATTTCATTTTCGAGTTCTGTGATTGATTTTTCTATTTTATTTATCTTATTTTGTAATTGTTTTTGTTGTTTTTGCTGTTCAAAAGATACTTTTTCAGCAGAATTGATGTTTTTTTCTACTTTTGAATCTTCTTTTTGCAATTCCAACTCCCTAAAATTACTCATCGCACGCTGTTCCAAATAAAAATCAATACCTCCTAAGTATTCTTTGATATTTTTATCTTTAAATTCATACACTTTATCGGTCAATCCTTGCAAAAAATCACGGTCGTGCGATACGATGATGAGCGTTCCTTCAAAATTTTGCAATGCCTGTTTGAGGACATTTTTAGATTTGATATCCAAATGGTTTGTAGGCTCGTCCATTACCAATACATTGAAGTCCGAAAGAAGCATTTTTGCCAATGCCAAACGATTGCGTTCACCACCCGAAAGCACTTTCACTTTCTTCTCCACATCATCGCCTCTGAACAGAAAAGAACCCAGTATATCTCTGATTTTCATTCGATTACCATCATTAGCTGCGTGAAACATTGTATCTACTACCGAAAGTTCTCCATTCAAATAATTAGCCTGATTCTGAGCAAAATACCCCAATTCTACGTTATGCCCCAATTTGATATTTCCTTCAAAAGAAATTTCATTCACAATCATCTTTGCCAGAGTAGTTTTTCCTTGCCCATTTTGCCCTACAAAAGCAATTTTACTTCCTCTTTCTATCAGTAAATCAACGTGTTGCAAAACTTTCTTTTCGCCATAACTTTTTGAGACATTCTGTATTTCAAGGACTACTTTCCCCGGAGTTACTGAAACAGGAAAACGAATGCTCATCACGGCATTGTCCTGCTCATCTACTTCGATGCGTTCTATTTTGTCGAGTTTCTTTATAAGTGATTGAGCCATAGATGCTTTGGAAGATTTAGCTCTGAATCTTTCGATGAGCCTTTCCGTTTGCTGAATTTTCTTTTCTTGGTTTTTCTGCGAAGCTAATTGTTGCTCACGTATTTCTTGCCTATGCTCCAAAAATTTAGAATATGGCTTCGGATAATCGTATATTTTTCCTACGGAAATCTCTATGGTTCTGTTAGTTACATTGTCAAGGAACATTTTGTCGTGTGAAACAATCACTACTGCTCCTGTATACGAAGTGAGAAATTGTTCCAACCAAATTATAGATTCTATATCCAAGTGGTTTGTAGGCTCGTCAAGTAACAGAATATCATTGTTTTGCAACAATAATTTAGCTAGTTCAATACGCATACGCCAACCTCCTGAAAAGCTATCTGTTTGTTTGTCAAAATCAGAACGTTGAAAACCTAAGCCAAGTAACACTTTTTCCGTATCTCCCTGATAATGATAGCCTCCCAAAATATCATAGCGATGTGTAATATTACTTAACGAATCCATCAAATTATGATACGATTCGCTCTCATAGTCAGTACGTGAAGATAAGGCTTTATTAATCTCATCTATCCGAAATTCGATTGCTTTTATTTCTTTAAAAGCCTGATATGCTTCTTCCAGAATAGTTCTTCCATTCTCAAAATCAATATCTTGCTTTAAAAAACCAATATTTATTTCCTTATCGGTAGCAATAATACCTGAATCGGGCTTAAACTCCCGAGCCAATAGCTTCAGTAGTGTCGATTTTCCTGCACCATTTTTGCCAATAAGCCCCACTCGGTCGCCCGCATTAAGCATAAAAGCTACATCTTCAAACAAATATTTTCCTTGAAATGAAACAGATAGGTCGTGTACGTTTAACATTATCCTAATTTTTTTCGGGGCAAAGATATGTATTAAACTGAAAAATGAAAAATGAAGTGTAAAAAGTTTTGGTTATTAACATTGTACAATCAATCCTTCTTCCAGATATACTAAATATTTTTGCGTAATTTCCCAGCCCAAAGTAGCTAATTGCAAAGCATAGTCTTGCATTTGTTTTTGATATTTATCGGAAGGCGTTCCTGTTTTGTAATCGATGATAATGGCTTGTTTATTTTTTCGGTCAAAAACAATCCTATCAGGACGAAAATATTTTCCTAATTCCGTAATAAACTCTCTTTCAATGAAATATTCGTATCTTTCGGTAAAGAAATCTTTGATTTGAGGATTATTTATCAAGCTAAAAAGCTGAGGATAAATCAATTGATACTGCACATCTGAAAGAATTCCTTCTTCCAAAGCATTTTTCATAACTTTCTCTAAATCACTATGATATGTGATTTTTGAAAGTAATTCGTGAACCAAATTCCCTTTCTCGATAGCTTCTTTTCGGGAGGTATCCCACAAGAAAGAGGCTCCCGTAGCTATTTTATAATTTGGAACAGCCCAGCCTTTCTGAAAATGGATTAAAGTATCTACTTCTGCCATTTTCTCTTCTTTTTTCAGGGGAAAAATAGGAGTCCCTAATTCATATTTCGCTTTGCTGTCTGCCCAAATCCCTTTCTCTACCAAAAAATGCTTTAACAACGTGCCATAGGTCTCTTTTTCAGGATTTTGTGGCAGTGAACTAATTACGTATAGAAATGATTCGGGGCGGGTCATTGCCACATAAAGCACATTGATTTGGTCTAACAGATTTTGCTCCTGATGCTGAAGAACAATCTCTTGTGCCTCAGGCTCAAAGTTTACAAGAGCTTTATTAATTGGTATTAACAATTTCTCAAAACCACTAAATCGCTCTTTATCAACAGGATACCAAATAGTTTCGCTACGAGTTTCAATGAGCTTATTATCCGCAAAAGCGTAAATAATCACTGGGGAAGAAAGCCCTTTGCTCTTGTGGATTGTCATTATAGTAATTGCGTTTAAACCTTCGGGGGAACTTATACTTAATTTGTCTTTTTCTTCCTCCCAAAAGGCTAAAAAATCAGCCAATCCTCCTTTATTTGTATTTTTGAAATCAAATATTAAATCCAGAAAATGAGTAAGATACGCATCTGAATCCTTTGCCAAATCAAAACAATTTACAGCAAAAGCAATCCCTTCAAATAGCGAATAAGCATTGAATTGTTGTAGCGAAAATCCGTAATCATCGAAAAATACATCAATGGGTTTATCAATATATTTTATGATAAATTGATGTACGTATTCGGGATTTTTTAAGGTAACAAAATCAAATAGCATTTTGAATTTAAGTTCCTCACTCTTAGGATTATACAGCAAATTTAATAATGAAACCAAAAATTGAATTGATGTAACATTTTTCAGCAATAACGAGTCAGGCGAAATAATGTTTCTGCCCTTGGCTGACAAAAATGAAGCCACAGCCGAGCCTTCCCGATTGCTTCGCACTAAAATTGTAATGTCTTTATCGGTAGCACCCGTAGCATTAACGTGATTGATGGCTTCCAAAATAGCTTGACAGTAAATAAGTTCCCTATCTGTAAAGGTTTCTAAAAGAATATTCTCGGCTGTATTATTTTCAGCATTTTCTTCATCATCTGATTCTAAATCAAGAAATTGTATACTCACAAATCCTTCTGGGAAGTTTTTATGTTTTTTGGTTTCGGGATAATTTTGCTTTGTTTTTTGGTACAATTTTTTGTATTGTTCCGATTGGAATTTATTTGAAATAAAGCTGAAAAAATCATTATTAAAAGTAATAATTTTTTCCAGACTTCGGTAATTTTCTTCTAAATTTAATACTTCTCCTTTTACAAAAAACGGATTTTCCTCATTGGAATACAGTCGTATAAATTGCTCAGCTTTACCTCCTCGCCACCGATAAATGGACTGCTTAGCATCACCTACTAACAGAAGTGAGCCTCGTTGTTTGCCAATAGTTTCACTTTGTAAAGCGTTTAAAATCAAAGGAATAAGATTATTCCATTGCAAAACCGAAGTATCCTGAAATTCATCAATAAAATAATGACGATAACGCTCCCCAATTCGCTCATAAATAAAAGGAGCTGGTTGAGATGATAATTCATTAAATATCAAACCATTAAACTCCCATATTGGCAAAATATTTTCTTCTTCTTTTATAATTTCTATTTCGATTTGAATACGATTTAAAAGTGCCAACGGAATCACAAAGCGAAGAGCATTTTTGACAAAATTCATCTGTCCAAAAGCCGATTTTATATCCAGAAAATAATCTAAAATTTGCGGTTGTAGCCTATCAATCAGAGATTTATTATTTTCTATTTTATATCCCCCAGCATATAATTGACTTCCACTTTCTAAATCTTTTTGCCAAACACTTCCCCAAGAAGGTTCATTTTCAGGGTTTTGACTTAGTTTTTCAAAAAAATTAAAGAGATGCCCTCCTTTGAAAGCTGTTTTGTCCAATCCATTTTCAGCTAATAATTTTAGGAATGTATTAGCAATATTTTTTATGACAGCAACTGAGGTTTTTCGCATCTGTTGGAGCGTTTCTTTTAGCAAATGAAAGTCTTCTAAATTTTTATTTTTCAAACGATTAAGCTCCCAGTAATAATTTTCATTTGTGAGCATATTTGCCACTTGCAGAAGTTCATTACTAATATCCCAGTTTTTATCTTCTCTGATTTTTTCTTTGGAAAAGTCGGTCAGAAGTTCTGTAAGTTCCTCATCTTCACCTGCTCTATTGAGCAAATTGTCCACTGCTCGCTGTAACAAGGTTTGGGAATCTATTTGTACTTCAAAAAATTGATTCAATCGTAAATCAAAAGCAAAATTTCGGATAAGTTGATGATTAAATCCGTCAATCGTACTCACACTAAATGCCGCATAATTATGTAAAATATGCTTCAAAACCTTTTTTGAACGCATTTGTAATTCTATGGGAGCAATTTTGAGTTCTTCTGATAGCTCTGAGAACATCGGGTCGGGTTGAGAAAGGCTTTTATCAGATGAAAAAGCTGTTAAATATTCAATTATTCGGCTTTTCATCTCGAAAACAGCCTTATTAGTAAAGGTAATAGCTAGCAAACTGCGAAATAATTCGGGATATGTATTTTCTAAAACGATTCGTAAATAAGACTTTGCCAAACTGTACGTTTTTCCTGAACCTGCCGAAGCGTTATAAATAGTGTATGATGTGGATTGCATACTGAAATTTTAGGCTAAATTAAAAAACATTTTATTTTGGGGTAAAGTTATGAAAAAAGCTGCCTTTTCAGACAGCTTTTAGGTTTATTTTTTTCCATTGACTTTACTGATGTATTGCTCTAAAGCCATTGTCATAGACGGGGTTTCGGGAGAAGGAGCTTTGATATCAATGACCAAACCTGCTTCTTGTGCTGCTTTCAAAGTAGAATCTCCGTATACAGCTATTCTGGTATTATTTTGGGTAAAATTAGGAAAATTCTTAAATAACGATTCTATTCCTGCTGGACTGAAAAAAGCCAAAATATCATAATTAATAGCTTTTAACCCTGACAAATCTGAATGCACTGTACGATAAAAAATTCCTCGTTCCCATTTCAATTTAAGGTCATTTAAGGCAGTTGTAATTTCGGGTTTGTGAGTGTCTGAACCAGGAAGTAGAAAATATTCTTCCTTGTATTTCTTTAAAATAGGGAGCAAATCCGAAAATTCTTTTTTCCCTACATAAATCTTTCTTTTTCTGTAAGTTATATACTTTTGTAAATAATATGCAATAGTTTCTGATTGGCAGAAATATTTCATTGTATCAGGCACTTTAAAACGCATTTCTTCTGCTATCCGAAAGTAATGATCTACTGACTTGCGACTGGTTAAAATAATAGCTGTAAATTTAGTTAAATCAATTTTTTGTAAACGAATGTCCTTAGCACTCATTCCTTCAACCTTAATGAATGGAATAAAATCAATTTTAACCTTTTGATTTTCAATAATATGAGTATAAGGAGAGCCTTCTGCCTTTGGCTCTGGTTGTGAAACTAAAATCGTTTTTACTTTCATAAATCTATTTTTGTTTTTCTTTCACTCCAAATCATATTCTATAAAATATAAAAAGTAACGAATTACTTTCTATAAAAATCTACTTCCATAGACCAAAAATATGTAAGGTGCTATTTCAAGGGTGCAAAGATACAAAATAAAATAAATTATATAAGGTTTTATTGACTTTTGATTCATCTTAATTATCATAAACCACCCTAAAGCATTGATAATTAAAAATATAAAAAGTAATATATATAAATAAATTTCTTTTATCGAAGTAGAATATAGTACAAAAAAAAGCAAACTAACCACAGCAATAGCTGCATAACTTGAATAAGCTATCCTACTGAAAACAAATGGTTTACTAAATTCTTTTAAATCAAACAAATAACTTATCCACCTCTGAATCAATAGTTTAAGAACTAAAAAACTCAAAATAAATATTGCAATATCTAAAAAAAGAAATCCTGAGCTAATTGTAAAGTGTATATTATAGAATTGTACCCATATATAGGTAAACAAACTTAGTGAAATCCATTGCAAAAAGAAGGAAATTACAATGAAAAAATGTACTTTTCGTTCTCTTTTTTCATAAATAATGATATATCTGTTATTAAAAGGAAGTCTTAAATACTCCGAAAAATGGTGAGGATAAACAGCCTTGGCAAGTGCTATTACTGCGAAAATAAATAAAAAAAGAGGAAATACCCAAGCCCAAAAAGATTTATGTAACAATATCGTTTCCAATGCTTTATCATTTTAGATTATCATAATAGCCCACATCTTCACCCGAATTATCCAGCGAATCAATCGGTAACATAGATTCGTGTAATAGTTGCTCCGATGGTTTTTCTTTTTTCTCTTCAGTAACTTTTGTGAAGTTTCCTCGTTCTTTTTCCAAACGTTTTTCTACATTTTTAATAATTTTATCATACGTTTTGGGCAAAGAAGCGTAATAAATCATATTTTCTACTACCAAAAGGCTATCTATATTATGTTTTTTGTAAATAAATTTATCCAACCTTATCAAAATGGCAACTATCATC
>JAUNHN010000227.1 GCA_030523915.1 Capnocytophaga sp.
CGTACTCATCTTCGTAGTTGGGATAAATGCTCTCAATCCAACCTTTTCTATCTGTCTCATAATCAAGCATTAAATCCAAATCAAATTGCAATTCGCCACAGAAAATCTCACAAAATTCATCAGGCAAAAAATCGTTATTGTTATCTAACTTATCGTTAATATTCCAATAAAATTCAATGCCAGCAGTAAAGGTTAAAAACACTTCTTTAAGTTCGCTTGGAAGTGTGTAGCCAAGCTCTTTTTCAAGGGCTTGGATTTGGCTTTCGGTTGCGGTATTTTTGATGCAAATCGGCTCTACATCACCACCGATTTTCTTTATCGTTTTATGAAAAGCCGTTAAATTTTCACGGATGATTTCATTAAAGGTTTGTGTGTTCATTTTTAATCTCTTTTTATTTTTTTAAATCTGTTTTTTAAATTTTCCAGAGCGAATTTCTGTCAAATTATCGCTAATAATTGTATGCATTTTTGACAGCATCTCGGTTTGATTTTGGTAGCTTGGTGCAGGTAGCCACGCAGGAAAATCAATGCTTTTAAAATCCATTTTTTCTGCTACCAACAGAATACGAGACGCTGTGCAGACCGCCCCAAAACGAGACGCGTATTCAAATGCAATATCTTCATCTTCAATACTTTCTTGTATGTCATTGCGTGCTTGTGTTAATTGTTCAGCCGAAAATATTCTTGCAAAATAAGTGTCATAAAGTTCTTGGCATTTTTCATCTTTTCGCTCGGTTACAGATTGTATTTGGGAAAAAATCTGTTCACGCTCATCGGCGGTAGTGAGCGGACTTTGAGCCATTAGGCACATCAGCGGTTCTATATCGCCCCAAATATCAAAATTGCCGTCAAATTTCACTGTATTGAGTTCGGGCAAAATAAAGGCAAGGGCTTCGTATTTTTCTTCGGCAAACAGACTGTACATCAGGTCGGTAAGTTGTTCTTGCATTTTGCTATTTTCCACCGAAAACGGTTTTTTGCTCAATTGTTCTAACCTTTTGAGTTGTACTTTGGTTGTACAAAAAGGGGCGATTTTTTCTAATGCTAAGTTCATTTTTAATCTCTTTTATTTAATATTTACGGTTTAATATAAAATTTTCGCTTCTCACTCAATCACGGTTTATCCCTAAAACGCTGTTTACCAAATTCTTGTATCAACGCTTTGACTTGCTCATTGATGGAATTGTTTTTGCAGTAAATGCTTAAATATTTGATATGTTCATTTTGCAATATCGGTAAAAATTCATCTATATTGGTATTGGGTGCATTTTCAATGAGTAACGCCATAACCGATTTTGTCTTTGCAAAATTGGTATAATCTATCAGGTTTTTGCACGAAATAATCTGAACCGAACACGGTTTTTTAAGCGATGCCAATATTGGAAATTGACTAACGCTACTTACGACATCAAGCTCAATATATTCAATATGGTTCAATTCGGATAAAAAATCCAATTGTTCAATTTTTAATAAACGAAACAAATTCAAATGGGTTAAATTTTTCAAATGAGCAATCGCAGAAATATCCGTCAAACCACAAAATTCCAAACTCAGCGAGTTAAGTTTTGTTAAATGCTTAATAAAATCTAAATCCTTATATTTAGAAATACTCCGTAGCCTCAAATACTCCAAATCAGGCAATTGCAATATTGCTTGGTCTAAATTTTTTTCAAAATACATTACCCAAAGGGCTTTTAACTTTTTAAAATGGGTAATAGGCATTAAGTCCACTTTTGGATTTTTGTCTGCTGCACGGATATACAGTACTTGTAAATCGGGATTAACCACGCTTAAAAAAGACAAATCGCCTTTCATTTTTAAGCCAAAATCCAAATGTAATTTTTTGAGATTTTTGAAATTGGCAAGTTTTTCAATATTTAAAATCTCGCCCCACGATTCTATTTCAAGGTCTTCAATCTCTGTAAAATCAGCAATCCAATCCATATCAAAAGGCGTGTTTTCAAAATTATAAAACCTAAGCCCTAT
>JAUNHN010000228.1 GCA_030523915.1 Capnocytophaga sp.
ACCAAATGGATTGACAGTTGGGGGTGAATTAAATTTAAGTGATACAAAAATAACATCTTTACCGAGTGGATTAACAGTTGGAGGAGATTTAGATTTAAATGATACAGAAATAACTTCTTTATCAGATAATCTGACTATTGGAGGTGATTTCAATTTAAATGGGAAAATAACTTCTCTACCAAATAATCTAAAAGTTGGAGGAAATCTAGATTTAAGTGATACAAAAATAACTTCTTTACCAGATAATTTCATTATTGGAGGCTGGTTAGATTTAAATAATACTCCTACTTCTTCTTTACCAGATAATCTCACTATTAGAAATTGGTTGGATTTAAGTAATACTCTTATTTCTTCTTTACCTAACAATCTCACAGTTGGAGGAAGTTTATATTTGAATGATACAAAAATAACATCTTTACCAGATAATTTCACTATTGGAGAAGATTTAGATTTAAGCAATACAAAAATAACATCTTTACCAGATAATCTGACTATTGGGGGAGGTTTAGATTTACGAAATACACCTATTTCTTCCTTGCCTCAGAGTTTAATTGTTGGAGGTGAAATCAGTTCTGACTTTGATGTTAATAAATTCTCATATACAAAGAAAAAATTACCTCTTATAGAGTATAAAACAGGGTATATTTTATTAGACAATTATTCACTAATAAAAGTAATAAATAAAAAAGATGATGTTTGGTATTGTAAAGATTGGGAAGGAAAAGATGTTGTAGTTGTATATAAAGATGGAAAATACGCTCACGGAATTACCATAGAAGAAGCAAATGATAAATTATACGACATAGATTAGCTTTTAATTAATGGTAAACTTGTACAAGTTTAATTTTAAAAAAGGAAAAAAAATGAAATCAGATTTTGAGAAACATCAAGAAAAGCAATTTACCGAAGCGGAACAGGCACTCTTGGCAAAAGCTAAAAGGCTAATCCAAAGCCTACCCGAGAGAGCGAAAACTCGTCAGCAAGTGGCACAGACCATTATTCCTGAAAAACAAATCATCACCGTGCAGGAATCCAAAACTATGGGTGCAGTAACCTATATGAAAGATAGCGACAAAACATTGTTACTTAAAGGCGATGTGTTTGTGCAGGGAAATATCGACGGAAATTGGAGAGATGAACTGTTAAAAGGAATGCAATGGGAAGGCATAGTTTATGATGTGATGATAGACGGTAATCTCATCGTGGCAGGCGACATTATAGATAACAATTATCTAATGTTGCAGGTAATGGGAAATGTAGTGTGCGACTATTTTCTCTCAGAAAACGGGCATCAGTATATCAAGGGCGACCTAATCGCTACACAAGCGGTGTATGGCGAATATAACGACGGTTCATTAAAATTGGGTGGCGAGATTGATACACCCTTTATCGTCTCCAAAGAACACGATATGCCAAAGCAATCTCGTGGCGAATTTATACATATAGAATATGGCGAGATTGCCGATGAATATGACGGTGAGATAGGCTGGGGTTGGACATATTTTGAAAACAGCAGCTCGTTATTTGACCCAAAAGTGCTTAATGATGAGGGAGAATTTGTAGAGCAAAAATTTATCAATATGCTCAAAAACGGCGAAAATCCGTTTGTGGAGGAGAATTAAAGTGTGGTCGGAAAATTAAAGAAAAAAATTAAAACGGCGTTGGGAGGCGTATAAAAGTTATACTGTAAAATGCCCTCAAAATCTCAACTGGGCAATGAGCTGGGAAATTGTTTGCATAGTATGATTTTTTCGGCAAATTATACTTTTTTTGGAAACGAAAAATAAAGCCACCGATTTTGCTAAAAAAATTCCTATTTTTGCCTAAAATAAAACGGATTTTTGAAATATCAATTGTTTTGCCTGTCATTCAGAGCGTAATGTAATGGAGCGAAGAATCTCTAAGTTAGTGATTTTTAGAGATTCCTCCCTGCGGTCGGAATGACAAGCCGAAAAAGTCAAGATGACTT
>JAUNHN010000229.1 GCA_030523915.1 Capnocytophaga sp.
AAAAAATATTTCAATAAATCTTGAAGAGATTTGTTCTCAAAACCTGAATAGCGTCTATATATAGCTACTAAATAAGCATGAACCATTTCGTGAATTATGGTACGGGCTATTGCAAGTTGGGTAGCTGTTTTCAAGTAATTATCCCCAAGAGTTATTGTTCTTCCATCAAGGCTCGTACTTCCATTTTTGTTTCCTAAACTAGCATTTTGAAAAGTTAAATGCGTTTGAGTGCTTTTCTCAAACAAATTCAAAATCATTTCTGAGAAATTATGTCTTCCGCCTGCTAATTTGTTTTCAGTTAGAAAATTCTTCATTTTTAATTTATCCCTCATACTCTTTAATATACTTTTAGCACAGGGGTTAGTAAGTTTGGTGTCATCTACTTTGGTTGTAGAAGAAGAATATTTTCCGCCTCCCGCTCGTATGAAATTATTTCGAGGTATACTAAAAAAATCTCGAACCTTATCTATTTGTTCTTGATAACGATTGGGTAAAATACCTAATGCAGAAGGGTCGTTTTTATTTTGGTTTTTATATCCTGTAACTACGACCCCTTCCCATAGAGAACAACAGAAACTACAAGCCAAAATAGAACAAGTCTTGGGCCAATGCCAAACAACTCCATCTGATGTATAGGTAGCAAATAATGGGACGTTATAACCACACCACGCACATTCTCCATACCCAGGTAGAGACATTCGATAGGAAGTTTTCCTTTCTTCCATATCCTCCTCATTAGGTATGTAATGAGCTTCTTGTACATTACCCATTTCATCAAAAACTAATAACCGAAGTTGCTCTTCATACAAGTGTGGATAAAGAACTTTAAACCTTATTCCTTCAGTTTTTGTAAAAAGAAGCGTCGAGCTAATTCCGTTTGCCAAAGCTTCTACACAAGCATAATCCTCCTGATTATCATCTACACCCTGTGTAAATGTATTCCAATCAGGATTAAGAGAAAATGTATTTTCTTTCGCTCTTTTTTCCTTTTCTTGGAACTCAAAATACGTTTTTGCTTCTTCTAAAGAAATTTTTAGTGTTTCTTCTTCAAGCACTTTATTATTGTCCTTCTGGCATCCAGCCAAGAAAACAATAACACTTACCAATAATAACTTAAATGTTTTCATAATGATTATTTTTCATCATTTGTCCAAAAATAGTATATTTTTTCATACAAAATATACAAATTTAATACTTTAACATTTGAAGAAATTATTGTAATTTGTTTAATTATTTAGACATTAACTTAAAACTTTTCCGATACATTATTTTTGTGTGAAAATAAAAACAAGAAGAATAGTAATTCGTTAAAAAACAAAATAATTAACAATATGGTCAAAATACAATCTTTAACATTTAAGTTTTTTTGTAAAAAAACATTGTTGTTTTAATAAGAAGTTTAAATAAAATTGATATAATATAAATTAGGTTGCTATTAGAATTATTAAACTACTGTCAGGCTGAGCGAAGTCGAAGCCCCTATTAAAAAAATAATTTCTCGACTTCACTCGAAATGACAGAGGATTTAATTTTTTTAACAAAAAAAATCCGAAAAGTATTTTACTTTTCGGATATTAATCACTTGATTTATTTTATTTTACGTAACCATTGGTTCATATCTACTTCTTGGAAGATAATATTGCGTAATTCTTCGATTTTGACACGCTTTTGTTCCATTGTATCTCGATGCCGAATAGTTACGGTGTTATCTTCCTTCGTTTGGTGGTCTACGGTAACACAGAAAGGAGTTCCTACCGCATCTTGGCGACGATAACGACGCCCCACAGCATCTTTTTCGTCATACGCCACATTGAAATCAAATTTCAGTTCGTCCACTATCTGTTGTGCTATCTCAGGAAGCCCGTCCTTTTTTAGCAAAGGCAACACGGCTACTTTGGTAGGTGAGAGTACAAACGGCAATCGTAAAACGGTGCGAGTATCGCCTCCTTCTAAGCTCTCCTCTTGC
>JAUNHN010000230.1 GCA_030523915.1 Capnocytophaga sp.
GGGAAAATCGGGTTTGGGCATTTCAGACGGCCTTTTCATCCAAACGGAAAAATTTGATAATCAGTGTTTCAGACAGATACTACGTGTGGGTTTTAGATTTCGTGCAGACTACAGCTTGCTTGCTCAATGAGAATGAATTATTCACCAAAGTACGTAAACTTGAGCCTTCTGGTACACATTGGGTAATTTTGTGTGTAAAATAGAAAAACCATCGTTCACCACAAACCATTTGAGCTTGTCATGACTTCCTATCAAAAACTCTCTAATCAGCCTCTGGTATTTGTTTTAGCAGAGTTCCGTTTTTCACCAGTCCTAGATATGGAAAAATACATTCCTGAATTACAGGATAAGTTGCGTCAAAATTTTCCTTTAATAGGTACCCAACAAAGCCAAGAGTTTCAATTCTCTCCTAATGGTTTGGAAATCAATACAACAACCGAATGGATTTTTCATTCCAAAAATCGGAAACAAGCTATAACAATAAACCACAATCGACTTGTGCATATTACCAGTGAATATAATCGATTTGATGGCTTTAGAGAACAATGTGAAACTGCATTAAAGGCATTAATTGAAATTGTAAAGCCAAGCTTATTGCTAAGGATTGGTTTGCGTTATAATGATGCCATAATTGAAGAAGATAAAGAGGATATTAAAGAATATGTGCACACCAATCTTTTTCAAAATAGTTTTTTATGTGCGGCAGGTCATCCAATTAGGCAAACAAGTGAAACCATTCTGGAAACGACTGAAGGTTGCATGGTTGTTCGTTCTATGTATGAAGAAAATACTTTAGCGATATGGCCAGATATGGGGCTACCAATCGAAATCACTAAAAATGATCAGCTTAAAACAAGAATTTTTTTGGATTTTGATCATTTTTGGGAATCAAAATTAAACCAAGGCGAAGAATCTCAAGATTTCAAATTAGATGATCTAATTTCTAAATTAGAAAAAATGCATGAAGGAAGCCGAAAAGCGTTTTGGGATATTACAACTGATAAAGGTAGATTAAAATGGAAATGACTAATCAAGCAAACAGATATGGCGCACTCGGCTTGGCTATTATTGGTATCGGCTTAACTGGTTCAACTTTAGGAAGTTTATCTAATTTATCATCTAAATCTACATTTGATATCAATAAAGTTATAAAAAGTGGAACTTTTGGCATAGATTATTCTTCTATTTCTTTAATAGCAAATCGTTCAGGTGCTATATCTATTGAATACTCTAGTCCCTCAGATGGTTTACCTAATCATTTGGAAAATATTAAAAAAACCTTCTCTTTAACCAATGACGAATTAGCAAAAGTTATTGGTGTTACGCGTAAAACTCTTCATAATTGGAAAACGGGGGTGACTAGCCGAGCAGAAAACCGGCAACGTATTTTTAATTTATTTATGCTTGCACAGAATTGGAATAAAGCAGCATTTAGTCAAAATAAGCATGAATTAAATCAACCGATTATAAATGGAAAAAGTGTAATAGACTTATTATCTGAAGAGTATTTAGATAGTGAACAAATTTTATTTGCTGGAAGTCGTATTAATCTTCTAAATGCCTCAATTAAAGAAGGGTTATTTTAATTTGGATTGTTTTTTAGGGGTTAAAATTGCGTTCATGGATGGAATCAGCAGGATGGAGACAGGGTGGATTTGTTCAACAAAAAGACTTATCCATCCTTGCGAAGATTTACCCAACTGTTGGAATAACTGAAGAAATATATTTAATAGTAGCATCACAATCTTGCGATATAGCTCATAGAGGTGAGCCTATTGTAGAGTTCTCTATTGCAAGAAAAATAGATAAAATAGATGGAAATTTTGCTCACAATAAACATCCAAGAAAATTACATATTGAAGCCCAAGAGGATAGAGACGGGCAAATCGTCCCTTTGGCGTTAGAAATGCTAGCTCATGAAAAAATTTGCTTACATAAATCGAATCTGCCAGAAAATTTTAGTCC
>JAUNHN010000231.1 GCA_030523915.1 Capnocytophaga sp.
ACCGAAAAAATATAAAAATAGAGCCTATCGGCTTTTTTGGGCTACGCCCTATTTGTTTTTTTAGGATTGTTTAACAACGCTAACGAGTGTAAAAACTGGTTTTTATGCTCGTTAGCGTTCACCAAACGAGCGTAGCGAGTGCGGTAGCAACAAACCTAAGGGTTTATACTAAAAACAGTAAAAATCGCTCTAAATGCGTTTTAGGGCGGTTTTATGAGGGGTGGGATATTTAGTTACTTTTGAAAATGATTTAACCCGTGAAATGGGAGGGGGATGCAAGGGGGAAACCTCCCCCTTGCACACCGCTCGCAACCTCGTCGGTTGCTGTCGATGAAAGGCAATAATTGCATACTTATATAAGTAACTGCACATAAGATGTGATTATGTTAAACAAATCTATTCACTCAAAGCCGTATAAAAATTCATTATGAAGAGGTGATAAAAACTATTTCAATCAACACAAAATTAGTTGTGATTTTGCATTCCGTTCATCAATAAAATGACACATTAGGCATAGGGTCGCCCTATTTAAAAAAGCATTTTGGATTCATACAAAAAAGAGCAAAAGGAATGGGCTGAAATGAGATAAAAAATGACATTCGATTATTGTTTTCTACACACCACACGCAAAATAAGATTTTGCTATTAATCCCTTTAAAATCAATATTTTACGGAAAAAGAATGTAAATTTAAACAGTATTTTGTGATATGCTACACAACATATATAAAGCATATTTGTAACATATTGAAAAACAAAATAAATTTTCACTATGCACTATACAACATCTGTGCGTATGCTCTACAGCATCAAAAATAGTCTGTTTTTTGCACACGATTTAATTTTTTTAATGGATTTTATCACACTTTAGACATTAAAAATTAAAGTGTAGTGACCCAGTTCTACTTAATGGTAGCAGAGAAATGCTTTAATAAACCATTCATATTTTGATTTAATCTCTAACAAAACGTTTAACAAATTCAAGTAAAAGCGTGCAAAAATATGACTACCTGTTGGCATTCGCCACTTTAGCCCAAAATCGAAAGTTAGCCATTCCAAAACGGCTAACTTTTCTGTATATCGGTATATCAGTTTATAGGGGGGAGTATTTTGAAAGTATTAATGTTAATTTTAAATCTTTCTTGTATTGGCTCGGCAATATTTTTAATGTGGTTTTGCTACAAAAGAGAGCAAAAATTATACTTATCAGCAACGGCAATTTCTGCAATGTTTTACCAGTTGATTTATATGGAATTGTCGCCAGATTATAGCAGTTTAGCGATTTCCGTTGCTTACTTAGTGGCGTTGTGGGTAATAATCAAAGCCTATAGCGATCACATTAACAAGGAATACAACGATAAGCTGTTAGAGAAGATGAAAGCGGATTTAGAACGGTACGCCGTGAAGCCTAAAAAACGCAAATAACTAACGCCCTACGCCTGTCGGCTACGGTTGTTAGACTGGAAAAACCATTGAAAACAAGTTTCAGCGGTTTTTCCAGTCCTGAATAAGAAAAAAGGCAACGATATTTCTACCGTTGCCTTTTTCCTTTAGCGGTCTATGCCGATAAAATTTTAAGCGGTCTAAGCCGAACAAAGTCATTATATAGCCTTATTTATCGTTATTCAAGGCTTGCTGGGCTTTCAAATTGTCCAGTTCATCTAAAATCCGTTTACCACTTACGGCGATTAGTACCTTTTTCTGAATAGCTGTAATCGTGTCATTTGGTAACTTTTGGCTCAATTTTCTGCCCCCGTCAAAAATGTAGTGTAGGCGTTTTAAACTAACAAAACAGCTATGTTCCGCTTTCGCCCACCGATCACGCTTTTCATAGAATGCAGTTTCTTCGATTAAATCAGGGCTAATATATTCGTGGAATGAGGCTAATCTGCCGTAGGCTTTTGTTGATGAAATAGGAACAACTACAGCACTTTTCCCGTCAATATCGC
>JAUNHN010000232.1 GCA_030523915.1 Capnocytophaga sp.
GTAATTTATTAGGCTTGGGAACGATGTTTTGCCCACAAGCCAACAAGATTACACTAAAAATAACACATATATATATTTTCCAATTCATAATTTAACGATTAAATGTAACACGTTGTCCTTCAGGCTTCAAATGCACTTTTTGACCATCGAAAACAATATTTCCATTTACAAAAGTAGTAATTATTTTGGAATGGAACACATTTCCTTCAAAAGGCGACCAACCACATTTATACAAAATATTACTTTTATTCACCTCCCAAGGGCTATCCAAATCCACCAATACCAAATCTGCAAAATAGCCTTCGCGAATGAAACCTCTGTCCTTCACTTGAAACAAAATAGCAGGATTATGACACATTTTCTCAACAATTTTTTCTAAAGAAATACGTCCCTCACGTGCTTTTTCAAGCATTGCCACGAGCGAATGCTGTACCAAAGGACCTCCCGAAGGGATTTTTCCATACACTTCATATTGTTTTTCTTCAATAGTATGCGGAGCGTGATCTGTGGCGATAACGTCTAATCGGTCATCAAGAAGTGCTTGCCATAAGGCTTCACGGTCAGTAGTGGATTTTACCGCAGGATTCCATTTTATAAAACTACCTTTTTGAGCATAATCCGAATCAGAAAACCACAAATGATGTACACATACCTCACTCGTTATTTTCTTGTCTTTCAGCGGAATATTATTTGTAAAAAGTGCTGTTTCTTTTGCTGTGGACAGATGAAAAATATGTAGCCTTGCTCCTGTTTTTTCAGCCAAATCAATCGCTTTTGATGAAGATAAATAGCAAGCCTCTGCACTTCGAATCAACGGATGAATCGCTATCGGAATTTTCTCGCCGTATTGTGCTGTGTAGTATTCTAAATTCTTTCGAATCGTTTGTTCATCTTCGCAATGTGTAGCAATTATCGAATCTATGTTAGAGAAAATTGTTTCAATCGTTTTTTCATTATCTACCAACATATTTCCTGTAGACGAACCTAAAAATAGTTTCACTCCCACACACATATTAGGTGTTAATTTTTTTAATTCTTCCAAATTGTCATTGGTTCCTCCAAGAAAAAAAGAATAATTCGCAAACGATGTTTGGGAAGCTATCGCAAATTTTTCCTCCAATAACTTAATCGTAGTGGTTTGTGGCACAGTATTGGGCTGTTCAAAGAAAGTTGTAACTCCACCTGCTACAGCCGCTGCACTTTCTGTAGCGATATTTGCTTTGTGTGTAAGTCCTGGTTCACGAAAATGTACTTGGTCATCTATCACTCCAGGTAGCAAATATCTACCTTGCCCATCAACTATAATCCAATTATCATCAGCTGAAATATCAGTTGCTATTTTTTCAATTCGTTGATTATCAATTAGCAAATCACTTTTTACTATATTATTTTCATTAACAATACATACGTTTTTAATGAGTGTTTTCATAGAGAGTAAGATGTAAAAACCGAGTTTTTCTTTTAAAAACTAACAATTGCCAAAAGTACTATTTTATTTTAAGATGACAAATTTTTTAACGAATCACCTTTAATATAATTGTTAAAAAACATGAAGCTAAACCTATATAATCTACTTAATCACACAATAAAACCTCTGTAAATCAAATAATTACCTCATTTATTACTAAAAAATATCTTTTGATGTGTAAAATTAAATCTTAATATTTTAAAAAAATATTTATTTTATCCATTAAATTTATATCTTTGCCCCAATAATTAACATTTTAATAGATATGAAACTTTACACACTTATTTTTGGACTTTTTTTAGCTCAAGCATCTTTTGCACAAGTTACAAGTCCAACAGATTCATTAATCACCACTACACCTGCTAAAACAGAAGCTGAGCTAAAAGCTCAAAAAGAGATGTTAAAAGCTGAGGAGAAATCTCAAAAAGCAGAACAAAATGCTTTAAAAGCGGAAGAAAAAGCTAAGAAAGAAGCT
>JAUNHN010000060.1 GCA_030523915.1 Capnocytophaga sp.
ATCTTGAAGAATAAAATTAACTGCATAGCTTTTCTTTCCCTTAGGAAGTTTATCTCCTTGATAAACATCAAATAAACCTAAACTTTTTAGTATAGATTTTTCTGTTTCAAAGGCAATTTTATAAATATCCCCAAACGAAATATTATCATTAATCAACAACGCTAAATCACGCCTTACCTCTGGGAATTTAGAAATTTCCTTGTACGTAACTTTTTTATTTCTAACATTCTCAAGAATCACATTCCACTGAATATCAGCAAATAACACTTCTTGTTTTATTCCGAAATTTTTTAATACTTTTCCTCTGACCACTCCAATTACACCTAAAAAAGCATCGCCTAAGAACCACTGGAAACCTTCTTGTGTGAAGGTACAATCGCTCTCCAAAGGTGTTACAGAAATATCTTTCAATCCTAAACGCTCAAAAACAGCTTCAAGAGTTCCTTTCAGAAGGAAAAAGTCTGTTTTTTGATTTGAAACATTCCAATTTTCATTATCTTTATTACCTGTCAAATAAATCATTAAATGTTTATTTTCAGTATATTCACCATTTACTATATGGTAGCTTTTCCCAAATTCAAACAGCTTCAAATCTGAACGCTTCCTATTGATATTATATTCAATAACTTCCAATCCTGAGAACAACAAATTTTTACGCATGTGGCTCAAATCATTACTCAGTGGATTGAGAATTTTTACTGCATTCGAAGTATCTTCTTGATAATCAAGTATATTTTTTTCAGGAATAAGGCTATTTGTCATAATTTCAAAAAAGCCTTGCCCTGTGAGCTGTGTTGCAATTACATTTTGCAAATTATGGTCATCATACTTAGATGAATGCGACATTGAGGCATTTATTTTTTCTGAAAAATTAATATTATTATAGCCATACACTCGCAAAATTTCTTCGATTACATCGGCTTCACGCTGTACATCTACACGATATGAAGGTACAAGTAGCCCTAATCCTCTTTCGGTAATTGAACTTACTTTAATATCCAACGAATGTAATATATTTTTAATTGTATCGCTTGGGATAACCTGCCCGATTACTTTATTTACATTTTCAAAAGCTAAAAATACTTGAAAATCTTCTTGTTTTTTGGGATATAGGTCAATAACATCGGAAGAAATTACTCCTCCTGCAATATTTTCTATCAAAATGGCAGCATACATCAAGGCGTATTTTACATCATTGATGTTAATTCCTCTTTCAAAACGAAATGATGCATCTGTGCTGATTCCGTGGCGTTTAGCTGTTTTCCGAACAGAAATAGGATTAAAATAAGCACTTTCTAAGAAAATGGTGCGAGTACTATGCGTAATCCCTGAATTCATTCCGCCCAAAACTCCTGCAATACATAGAGGCTTTTCAGCATCATAAATCATCAAATCTTCTGCATCAAGAATGCGTTCTACACCGTCCAATGTAGTAAATTTAGTTCCTGCATCGGCTGTTTTGACGATAATTTTTTTGCCTACAATATGGTCTACATCAAAGGCGTGAAGCGGTTGCCCCAATCCGTGAAGTACATAATTGGTAACGTCTACTACATTATTTTTAGGTGTTAACCCGATGGCTTTCAGTTTGTTTTGTAGCCATTTGGGCGACTCGGCAACTTTTACGTTGCTTACTGTAACTCCCACATACCGAGGAACTAAAGTTTTATTTTTAACCTCTACATCTATTTTACTTAGCCGATTGTCTACGTGAAATTTAGTTACTGAAGGTGTGATGAGTTCCAATGAAGTTCCTTTTTGCATCAGTCCAGCACGTAAATCACGAGCCACTCCATAATGGCTCATTGCATCAGCTCGGTTAGGGGTTAGTCCTATTTCAAAAATTTCGTCTGTTTCTACTTCAAAAACTTCACTACATGGCTTTCCTACTTCATATTTATCGTCCAGCACAAGGATTCCTTCGTGTCCCTCACCCAAGCCAAGCTCGTCCTCAGCACAAATCATCCCGAAACTTTCCTCACCTCTGATTTTTCCTTTTTTTATTTCAAACGGCTTTCCTTCCTTATCAAACAATACTGTCCCGATAGTAGCAACAGGCACTTTTTGTCCTTTCGCTACATTGGGAGCTCCACACACGATTTGTAGTATTTCTCCTTGCCCGATGTCTACTTTGGTAATTTTCAGTCGGTCTGCATTAGGATGCTGTTCGCATTCCAAAACGTGTCCCACAACCACGCCTTTAAGTCCACCTTTTACACTTTCAAATGATTCAATCCCCTCTACTTCAAGACCTAAGTCTGTTAGCAATGTACCTACTTGCTCCGATGGCAAATCAACTTTGATAAATTTTTTAATCCAATTGTATGAAATTTTCATAGTGTGTTTCCAGTAAGTTTTTAATTATTTTTTGAAAGGCACAAAGTTATAATTTTTCTGTAAAAAAGAAAATAATTTGACTTTTAAAAAATCGAAAAAAATCACCTCATTCCGAGTGTCTTCTATTACAACAAATTATACAGTTCTGGAAAAACATTTTTTGTTATAAAAGCCGAACTATTCGATTTTGTGTTGTAAAAAGTTTTTATCTTTCTAATGCTTGTTTGAAATCGGCGATTAAATCATCGATATTTTCCAAGCCTACTGCAACTCGTATAAGGGCATTGGTTATGCCACGTGCATTCTTCTCATTTTCAGGGATTTCGGTATGGGTCATTGAACTTGGATGCGTTACAAGTGTTTCTACTCCGCCCAAACTTACTGCAAAAACGGCTACTTTCAGACTTTCAAAAAAAGATTTCACTTTATTTTCGTCCTTTAACGTGAAAGAAAAAACCGCTCCTGCTCCCGTAGCTTGGCTTTGATGTATTGCCTTCCCTTTGTTATTATCTTCCGTAGGAAAATAAATTTTCTCTACAGCAGGATGTGATTTTAAAAACTCAATGAGCTTCAACGCATTAGCCTGAGCATATTCGATACGTACCTTTAATGTTTTGAGGCTTCTGATTAATAACCAACTATCGAAAGGAGCCACAATCGCACCGATTGCCATTTGGGCAAATTGCACTTTTTCGGCAAGTTTTTCGTCATTTACCACAACTACTCCTGCAATGATGTCATTATGCCCACTTAAAAATTTTGTTGCACTATGAGTTACAATATCAGCTCCTAAATCCAACGGGCGTTGTAAGTAAGGCGACATAAATGTATTGTCAATAATCGTAAGCAAATCATACTTTTTAGCAATAGCCACCACGCCACGAATATCGGTGATATCCAATAGCGGATTTGAAGGAGTTTCTACAAAAATCCCTACAGTATTTTCTTTAATTGCATTTTTAACATTCTCTAAATCAGTCATATCTACAAATGACGATTCGAAACCATATTTAGAGAAAATATCATTCATAATACGATACGTACCTCCATAAATATCCACCCCAAAAATAAAATGGTCGCCCACTTTGAACATCGTGAAAATAGAACTTATTGCCGCCATTCCCGATGAAAATCCAAAACCATATTTTCCATTTTCAAGTTTGGCAATTAGCCTTTCAAACTCTTGACGCGTGGGGTTTGACAATCGCCCATATTCAAATTCCTGTGGAGTATTGTACTCTTTGATTTGGAACGTAGAACCCATATTGATACTTGTCCCCCACTCATTTATTTTGTCGTCCTTGTAGCGTATGCCGTGTATTGCTTTTGTTTCGAATTTCATAAATACAACTGTTTAAAATAATTATTTATTCCTATTATGGCTACAAAAGTAATATTTTTTTCTTACAAATAAATATTTTGACAAAAAAAATATTGTTTTTTATCACAAAATTGATAATAATTTTCAAACTTACTTATTTTGATATTTTTGAGATGTGATTTATTAACATATTGCATACAACACTAAAAATACGATTTAAAACTTTAATAATTGAAAATAATTAACATTTTCATTATAAAAATTGAGTTACCTTAGAGATGAAATTTATGTTTTTATTAATATTTTATCTTTTCAAAAATAGTTATAAAGTTCTTGTTTTTAGAATATTATTGTTTTCAAAAGGAATTTCCTATCAAAAGAAAAAAGACCTTGTTAAACTATGTTAAATAATTTGATTAGACAATTCGTTAGCATAAATTTGTATCATATTAACAATCAAAATTTTCATTATATGATTAAGCAACTATTGTGTTTACTTGTAATGATGATGGCATTGCCTTTATCGGCACAAGTAAAGGTAACAGGAAAAGTTACAGATGAAATGAATAGTCCACTACCAGGAGCGAATGTTTTGGTAAAAGGGACTAGTAAAGGTACAGTTTCCGACTTTGATGGAAATTATGAAATCGAAGCTAACGAAGGAGATGTACTTGAATTTAGCTTTATTGGTTTTCAACCTCAAACTAAAAAAGTAACTGGGGGGGGTAAATCACTGATTATCAACGTTTTACTTCAAGAGGACGCTCAGCAACTTGAAGATGTCGTAGTTGTTGGGTACGGAACTCAGAAGAAAGCGAACCTCACGGGAACGGTCAATACAGTAAAGGCGGAGGCTATTCAGGGAAAAGCGATGAGTTCGCTTACGACTGCTTTACAAGGGGTTACACCTGGGGTTACAGTTATTTCTCGTCCTGGTGATATTGGTAATGATATGGGAAGCATCAATGTACGAGGTCGAGGAAACTTAGGAACAGCCTCTCCTCTGTATGTAGTTGATGGAGTGCCTGTTAGTGCTGCTGACTTTCAAAGAATTTACCCAGGCGACATTGAAAGTATCAGTATTTTAAAAGACGCCGCCGCTTCTGCTATCTACGGTGCAAGAGCCGCCTATGGGGTGTTTTTAGTTACCACCAAAAAAGGTAAAGAAGGTACGGCAAGTATCAGTTATAACGGGTACTACGGATTTCAATCGCCTACCGTACTTCCTAATAAATTAAATGCTTACAACCACGCAACACTTCTGAATGAAGCCAATACCAACGCTGGCAGACCTGCCATTTACAACCAAGCTGCATTAGACCGTATTATCGCACAAGATTCTCCTGATTTATATCCTGATAACGATTGGTACGGACTCGTTTATGCCAAAGCAGCTCCTATCTTTGAACATAACATCAACATTTCTGGCGGAGGGAAAACACGCTACTTTGTTAGTGGAACGCTCTTTGAACAACAATCGTTAGTGCGTGGGCGTACCCTTGACCGATACAATTTAAGAGCCAATGCCGAACGAGATTTTAGTGATACATTCACACTTGGAACAAATGTTTCGTACATTTATGAAACCTACGAGCGAGACGGCGATTTTTCTGTAATTGACTTGGATAGAATGTCGCCACTTACAGTAGCTCGTCATACTGATGGCTCTTGGGGAACGGTAACAGGAGGTACGCAAAATGCCGTTTTGGCAGAAAATAATCCGCTGAGAAAAATCGCTGAATACGGCAGAAATAACCGAAATACAACTCGTTTTAACGGTTCTGTTACTGGAACTTGGAAACCACTTAAAGGGCTTTCTGTAACAGGGCAACTTTCTTACAGAACCATAGAACAAAAAACCTTCAATTTTGACAACAAAGTCCCTTTCCTTATTGGTTTTATCAGCAAAACGGCTGTAACAGGAACAAACAAGCCTGTAAATCAGCTTACCAACACTTGGGAAAGTACAAAGAATTTGATTTCGCAAGCCTACGCCACATACGATTTTTCATTAGGAAAACACGACCTTTCTTTTATGGCGGGAACACAATATGAAAATTTCCGTTACGAATGGCTTAGAGCTTCACGAAAAGAATATCCAAATAATGTGTTGGGAGCAATTAGTGCTGGTTCTACCCGAGCTGAGAACTTGGGCAATGATGGCACGATTTCCGAACAAGCGTTCTTTTCTACTTTCGGAAGGTTCAAATACGCGTACGATGGCAAATATCTATTTGAAGCCAATGTACGAGCCGACCAATCTTCACGCTTCCCGAAAGAAAACCGTTTAGGGGTATTTCCTTCTTTTTCAGCAGCATACAGAATTTCTCGTGAAAGTTTTATGAGCGAAGTTGATTGGATAACCGATTTGAAACTACGAGCTTCGTGGGGACAATTAGGAAATGTTGAAAATGTGGGCTATTACGATTATTTTGACTCCATTGCTACGGGTACAGCCTACATTATGGGTGGTGTGCGTGTTGATGGGGCTTGGCCTTCTATTATGGTAAATAATCAAATGACTTGGGAAACCGTTACAATGACAAATTTAGGTTTTGACGCTTCTTTCTTCAAAAATTTGTTAAATGTTCAAGTCGATGTATTTAACAAATTAACATCGGATATTCTTTTAAAAATGCCTCAACCTTATGAATTAGGTTTGGTAACCAATAATAACTTGGACGAAAGAGCCGCTAAAAACGCAGGAAAAGTTTCTAACAAAGGAATTGAAGCAATGGTTTCTTACTCAGGTAAATTAGGTGAATTGTCGTATTCCGTTTCAGGGAATGTTTCTAAAATATGGAATAAAGTAGAAGATTTGTACGGGCAAGACAATCAAATAAGTGGTTACTACATCTTCAAAGAAGGTGAAGCTATCGGAGCGTATTACGGTTATAAAACTGACGGACTTTTTGTGAATGCTGCCGAAGTAGCAAGTCACGCAACCCAAGATGCAGCAACTTCCGCTGGAGATATAAAATTTGTAGATATTAACGGAGATAACAAAATTGATTCTAACGACCGAACCGTATTAGGAAACGATGTGCCATATTTCACCTACGGAATTGGGTTGAATTTGGCATACAAAGGCTTTGATTTATCAGTACAAGGGCAAGGCGTACGCGATGTATTGGTGTATCTTCCTGATGAGGCATCACAAGCGTTTTTTAATGGTGCAGGAGCCAAAGAATATCACTTAGGGCGTTGGACAGCCGAAAATCCTAATCCTAACGCTGTGTATCCCAGACTATTAATAACTTCTGCCAATACGCACAATACATCAAGAACATCTTCATTTTGGTTATTCGATGCCGATTATTTCCGTATAAAAAGCATCATCTTAGGCTATACAATGCCACAAGAAGTAAGCCAACATTTACGATGCGATAAAATTCGTTTCTATCTTTCTGGAACTAATTTAATTACATTCAGAGCCGACAAACGCTTGAAGGATTTCGACCCTGAAGCTCCTTCACAAAGAGGAACTTATCCGAATATGAAAACAGTTTCATTCGGTGTAAATATTTCATTTTAAAAAAGAATCGATATGAAAAAATATATAATTCCCATACTTTCAGCCTTTTTAGTTATAGGTTGTAGTTTAGATAAAGAACCACAAGATAAGATTTCGTCCAACACTTTTTGGCAAAGCGAAAATGATGTGAATTTGGCTCTTATGGGCTGTTATGCACACATTGGTGGAAGCGTTTATGATGCTTACAAAGACGGATATGCTGACAATTCCTACTGCCAATATTCGTGGGAAAGTGTAGCTCCTGTTGTTTCCGCAGGAGATATTTCTGAAAACACCGATTTCGGATATAACTTTGTGGGACTTCGCCGATTTAATTATTTCTTAGATAATGTGGATAATGCTCCCATTTCTGATGCAACAAAAGCACAAGTGAAAGCTGAGGTGCGAACCCTACGAGCGTGGTATTATTTCAATATGGCAAGTCGTTTCGGTGCTGTGCCTTTAATCAAAAATTCTATTACCGAAACCGAAGAAGGACAAGTAGCTCCTGCTTCAGAAACGGAAGTGATAAATTTTGTAATCAATGAATTAGCAGAAAGCATTCCATATCTACCTGAAACACCGATAGTTAAAAGCCGATTAAGCAAAGCTGCTGGTTATGTTATCAAAGCACGCGTACATTTGTTTTATGGGCAGTATGCCGAAGTGGTGGCAGCTACCAAAGCAATAATGGATATGAACAAATACAGTTTATTTGTCGTAAGCTCTTTAACCACAGACGATTACACAGATGATTATTCAACTTTCCTTACCTTTGCCAACGACACAGAAAAGGAAAAATTCTACAAAGGTCTTCGCAGTTATGAAAAATTATTTTGGGACGAAAATAAAGAAAATTCCGAAGTGATTTTAAATTCTGAATTTATTGAAGATAGCTTTAATTACATCAGTTTGTACTTGTTATCAAGCAATGCGGGAGCGGGTTGGAGTTCTATTACACCTACCGTTGATATGGTGGATTCTTATTGGAAAGCTGACGGAACAGCATTTACACCACCTTCAACCGATACCCGAAAAACGAACTACAACGGAGGGGCTTACACGGCTGCCTATTTGGATGAGTTTAAGAACCGTGATACGCGTTTGTACGCTTCTATCCTTTTCCCTGGGGCAATTTGGAACGCTGTTTTAGGAACAAATACCTTTGTTTGGCAAAATAACGGAGCTGCAGACAATACTTCAAAAACAGGTTACAATTACCGAAAAATGGTAGACCCTACGGGAAACATTTATCGTAAAGTAAATGATTATCCGCTAATGCGATATGCCGAAGTATTATTGATGTATGCCGAAGCTCAAAACGAAGTTGCAGGTGCCGATGCTACGGTTTATGATGCTCTTAACAAAATAAGAACCCGCGTAGGAATGCCTGATGTTACGGCGGGACTTTCGCAAGATGCTATGCGTCAGCTTATTCGTAACGAACGCCGTATAGAACTTGCCAACGAAGGTTTCCGTTGGAATGACATTCGCCGTTGGGGAATATCTTCGGAAGTAATGAAAAGCATTCAAGACATACAGGGAGAATCAGCACAAACACGGCGTTGGGAAGCTCGTTTTGTACGCTTACCTTACCCTATTTCAGCCATCGACAGAAATCCAAAACTGAAAGAAGCTCAAACAGCAAAAGGATATTAATTAAAAGTTTTTATAAAAACAACTAAAAAAACACGGTCGGAAGAAAAATCTTCCGACCGTATGTTTTTTATCTAAGCCTCACAACTACTGCAATTTACAAAGTTCATAATCATCTCTTTGGCTACGGATTGGCTACGCTGATAATAAAGCGTTTTTACACCCAACTTCCAAGCCTCAATCATTACTTTATTTACATCTTTGATAGGCATAATTGACGGAATATTTAGGTTCAGACTTTGTGTCTGGTCTATATACGACTGACGTTGAGCTGCTTGCGTTACGATTTCCATCGGGGAAATCTCTTTAAAGGTCTTAAATACATTCTTCTCGTGTTGTGTAAGTTCCGTAAGATGCTGTACAGAACCGTCATTCAAACGAATACTTCTCCAAGTATCTTCGTTATTGATTCCTTTTTCATCTAACAATTGTGTTAAATATTTATTCTTACGCATAAAGTTTCCTTTGGCTAATCCCACCTTGTAGTAATTACTTGCATAAGGTTCTATCCCTGGGGAAACTTGCCCCAAAATAGCTGAACTTGAAGTTGTTGGAGCAATCGCCATTGTAGTGGTATTACGACGCCCGTAGCCTTTTAATAATTCAGGCTCACCATAGATATGAGCAAGTTCTTGAGTAGCTTTATCAGCCTCCTCACGAATGTGTTTAAAGGCTCGGGCATTAAATTGCGTGGCTTCAAAACTTTCAAAAGGAATCATATTTTTCTGTAAATAAGAATGATAGCCCAAAACTCCCAATCCTAAAGCACGATGACGAATCGCAAAATTACGTGCCGATTGCAAATAATAATTATCTTTTGTTTTTTCGATAAATTCAGAAAGTACTGCATCTAAGAAGAAAATTGCCAACTTCACAGCTTTGGTATCTTTCCACTCATCAAAAAGTTCTAAATTCATTGATGACAAACAACAGATAAATGACTCATCAACACTTGAAGGAAGCATAATTTCACTACACAGATTACTTGCCCGAATCAACATATCATTGTCTTTATACACCTGCGGACGATGGCGATTTACATTATCACTGAAGAAAATATACGGCAATCCTTTCTGCTGACGGCTTTCCAAAACACGCGCCCAAAGTCTGCGTTTTTCAAGGTCGCCATCTATCATTTCTTGCATCCAATAATCAGGAACACAAAGCCCAAAAAAGAGATTTTGAATAGGAAAACCTACATCTTTTATCTGAAGAAACTCCTCTGCATCGGGATGGTCAATATCCAAATACGCAGCAAATGCACCACGGCGAACGCCTCCTTGTGAAACAACATCCATAGCCGAGTCAAATAACTTCATAAAACTTACCGCTCCGCTTGATTTTCCATTGTCAGTAACTGCCGAGCCTCGACTGCGAAGCTCACCAAAATAACCCGACGTTCCGCCCCCGATTTTCGTTTGCATAATCACTTCCCCCAGCTTGTGAGTGATGCCTTCTATACTGTCAGGAACGTGAACATTAAAACAAGAAATAGGCAATCCTCGTTCAGTTCCCATATTTGCCCATATCGGGGAAGAAAAACTAATCCACCCTTTGGTAATCATCTCTTTAAAAGCTGGTTGCAATTCAGGTTTGTAAAGCCTACGAGCTGCGGCGTGTGTGATGCGGTCTATCGCACCTTCTACCGTCTCTCCTTTTAATAAATACCCTCGATTGAGAATTTGTTCAGACTCTTCGTTAAGCCACCATATATTTGTCTCTTCGTTCATATTAGTTTTATTTTCGCTTTTTTAGTTATTATCTTAATGTTATTAGTTTATTTTGAATAAAAAATATCTTAAATTGCTTCCACAAACCGATTTGCCATAGCATCAGTTGTAGCCCACGAGGTTATAAGCCAAATGGCATCGTGATTTGCATCTATATTCTTCCAAATATAAAATGCGGATAATACTATGATAATACGATTTGCTTGTGTGCCTCCCGTTATAAAGTACACCTTAGCATTTTGGATTACTGATTCTTTCATGAATGATATTTTCTGTTTGTGCAGAATAAATATCCTGCCTTAATCATTTTTGAAAGAAATTTTCATCTTATCTCAATGTTAATGAATCTTTTTTAAAGAACTTTCGTAACCACATAGCTCTACTTATTTCTAAAAAAGATAAAAAAGTAAAAAGCATCAATCAAGATACACCTTTTTACCTTTTCTAAAAAGAAAAGTTTATTATTTATTAGCTAACTTATTGTTAAATAATCGGTTAGGAGTTTAAGATAAAAGTAGTTAGGTATTTATCTTTTTTCTTATATGGCAAAGATATAACCATAACCCACAAATAAAAAGAGGTGAAGAAATAACTTTTCAACAATGATTTTAACAATTTTCGTCAAGTGTTATTATATCAATATTTTAGGAAAATTACTATATTGATTTTTATCAGTATTTTTCTAAAAAAAATATCTGTTTTTATCGGTACTCTATGCTAAATATTAAATATCTGTGTAAACCATTGATTATCTATAACTTACATAAACTGCAAATAATCAATGATTTACACAGATTTTACAAATAAAATATCGTGTGATAAATAATTATGAAAAAAAATAACTCTTCGTAAATTTATTGAGTGATTACACCCACTTCCCCAAACGAAACTCTGTTAGAATCGTCAATTACTGATACTGATTTCAGTCGAATGAATCGTGCTTTTGTAGGTGTAAAATAGATACGCTGCTCGATAGGATTATTTTTAATATTACCAAATTCTCCTTCTGATGTTTTTACCCATTGTAAGCCATCGGTGCTAACTTCAAATATATATCGGCTGATAGTCCCTGAAGCCCAGCGGTCTTGCGAGGGTAAGTACGTAAATCCTTGTAAAAGAAGTGTTTCCTCTAAATCAATCGTTACCCATTGCTGAGAGCCTGTTTGTGATGAAGCAAACCACGTATTGGGATTTTCATCAATTATATTTGCCATATCAGCTTTTTTCTCTGAACTAACTTCCACTATATTCCATAATTTTTTAGCAACATCTACCTGCTGAATCATTACATCACTATATTGATTTTGGATAGGGTCAAAAGCTACAACTTTGAGTGTAGTAGGCTGATTTATTTCAAAAGGTTTGCTATATTTAGCTGAATGGTTCGTAGGATTGCTACCATCTAATGTATAGTATATTTCTGTCGTTTTTTCGGGAACTTCCAGATGTATTTCACCTGCTTTTGTACGGAGATAACTCGGTGCTACAAGCAAATTCGGAGCGTTGTATAATTCTATATTTGAAATTAAAGGAACATCTTTGGAATCAAGGATTGTAAATCGTATCTTTGAAGTGGTTACTGGGTCAAATCTTAGAATACGCTTATATCCGATGGTTGTTTGTTCATCTATTGACAACCAATTTCCATTGTTTTCGTATTCCAATCTGAATTGTTTAACACGTTGTCCTAACGGAATATATTCTTGCACCAAGAATCGGTTAAAAGTGATTGGGTTACTGAAAGTAAATGTTAATGATGCTTTTTTCTGCCCTTCGGCAATAGTCCAATATGTTTTATTATCAGAATCAATCACATTTTCTGCCTTAAAGCGTTTGTTATTCCCACGTGTATTTGATGCTTCGACAGTAGCTTTACTAATCAGATTGTTACTAAAATCAGCATCAATAACCTTTTTTAATTCTACCAAACGTTTAATATCGTTCTCGTGAACAAGTCCGCGAGTATCAACAGGCAAGTTAAGTAATAATGCAGCGTTTCTGCCTACCGAATTATAATAAATATTAACCATTTCCTGCAAAGGACGCACTTGATGGTCTTCCCGCTTGTGATAATACCAACCTGGGCGTATCGAAACATCTGCCTCTGCAGGAATCCATTTATCACCATTTTCATCGCCTTTTTGTTGATGTTCTTTTACGGTATGACCCGACCAAGTATTACTATCATCAAACGAAGCCCAATTAGTTTCATTACCATAACCATGCTCATTGCCTACCCAACGTATATCAGGACCTGCATCACCAAAAATAACGGCATTGGGTTGCAACTGACGAACTATTTCGGCAACTTTCCCCCATTGATAATAAGTTTTGGAATCAATCGTGCGATTTTCATTAGCCCCTCCATAATAACCTGAACCTCCGTTTGCTCCGTCAAACCAAACTTCAAAAATTTCACCATAATTAGTCAGCAATTCTCGCAGTTGGTTATGAAAATAAGTTACATAAGCCTCTCTGCCATATTCGGGATGGTTTCTATCCCAAGGAGAAAGATACACTCCAAATTTTAATCCCTCCTTACGACAAGCCTCTGAAAGTTCTTTCAGAAGATCGCCTTTCCCATCACGCCAAGGCGAATTTTTAACAGAATGTTCCGTATATGCTGAAGGCCAGAGACAAAATCCGTCGTGATGCTTAGCGGTGATAATAACACCTTTCATTCCTGCTTCTTTAATAACTTTTACCCATTGATTTACATCTAAATCGGTAGGGTTAAACCACTTAGAATCTTCTCCTCCTAAGCCCCATTCCATATCGGTAAATGTATTCATATTAAAATGAATAAAAGCATAATACTCTAATGCGTGCCAATCAAGCTGACGCTGTGATGGAATTGCTCCTACTGCCTTAGGTGCTTGTACAGAGCCACATGCCAACGACATACTTAGTACAAATAAAATAAATAACTTCTGAATAGATTTCATTATATTGATTGTTAATAGTTTATACACAAAATGATTACCAAGTTTCCAATTCCTCCTCTTGTACAGTTTGGGAAGAAGGGGTTTGCTTTTCGGTTTTAGGAAACTCAATAGTGGTTTGTTTAATAGTGTCTAATTGTGAGTTAATATAACGCATTCTTTCGTCCAAATCACTATCGTAAAAATTGTTAATTCTTGAAATAATTCCGTTAAAAGAATGTTGAATATTTGCGATACTTTTCTTAATACTATCTTCCTGAAAATCAGGATTGTTTTTTACATTATCAGCAAGTTCTTTCACTTGTGTTTCAAACAAACGGAAACGAGCTTTAATAGCAGGAACATTAATTTTTTCAGGAAACGAATTTTCTGCCAACAATTGTTTTAACTCTTCTTCAATTTGGACAAGCCAAAAAAATACCGAATAATATGAACTTTCAATTGTAACTTTCTCTCGAATAATTTTATCTGAATGCTGACTCATTTTTGAGAAAAATTTCGTAGGGACTTGTAGCGTAGGGCGGAAAAAAATTACATTGCTCCCTTGTTTGGCATTTTCATCAAGTAACAACTTAATATTGTAAACTCCTTCATTATCAGGCACAAAAGTAGATTGTAATTCGTACCAATCGTCAGCAAGTGGATATTTTTTGGCTGTATTTGGATTTTCAATCGCAGTGGTATCCAAACGAAATATTTGTTTGTTAACATTACTTCCCGACTTATAAAACTCAATACCCACTTGGTCATAACTAACATTTTTTACAAAAATCGAAAATGTATAAGGAATATCTTTTATCAAAAAATTATCCCACTGAATAGATGAAATTTCGCTATCTTTTTTCTTCTCAAAACGATATATAGTATCTTTTTCTTTGTCGTGTGTACGCCAATCTCGTTCCACAGAAGCATTTTCAAGGATTGTTTTAGGGTTTTTAGGATATAATCGAGTGTAAATGAGTAACGAATCTGGATTTGAAGTTACTAAATTTTCCGTATTTTTTATTTTTGTAGGAGCCATACTCACAATTACCTGCATTAATGACTGAAAAGACTTCCAATTTTTAACATCAAGCTGAGCGTTTGGAGAAATATCTATAACGCTAAACTCCTCAAGATTAACAGATTTAGCTTTATGTTCTTTGGTTTGCTTTTTAGCACTCGTGTTGCTTTCACAAGCGAATAAGGCTATGAGAGATATTATGACAAAAAATCGATATATCATTTGCTTTCATTTTAGAGCCCAAAGATAGTTTATTAAAGTGAAAATGAAAAACGAAACTGAAAATAAATTGATTTTTTAGTCTACAATCGTTTATGATTTGAATTTCTGATTAAAATATATAAACAGCCCGTATTCAGAAGGTTGTATTTTCACATAGTTTTTTACATTCTATTTATAGAAAAAAACTATGTATTCACGAC
>JAUNHN010000233.1 GCA_030523915.1 Capnocytophaga sp.
AGATGAAAATTTTATATATTTAAAAATAACAAGCACTCCTGAAGGGGTTATAGATACAGATATTGTTAAAATTGAAAAACATAAAAAGAAATAACAGGCAATGCCTTTGATTTTCAATAATTTAAAAAAAACTTAAAAATCCAAAAATGGGAGTAGATATATGTTCAATAGGCAATCACAAGTTGGATACTTCAAATATTGAAGTAGTTGCAAAACAATTATCCGAAATTTTTAAAATAAACATACAATATGGCTACCAAAGTTCGTATGATTTTGATGAAAATAATTTGGTGTATTATACTGATAATTATGATGTTAGACATCTTGGCGAGGTAATTTATAGTTCTGGGGCGAATCATTTTTTACTTTTGGACGAATTATATTTTGCGAAAAATTTAGAGGAAAAATACGGCAAAGCGTGGGAGACAAAAATAAATCATTCAAAATTAAGTGATTGGCATATAAAGGATTTAAAAAATCAGATTGAAATATTTAAAAACGATTTAAAAAGATACGAATTAACCGAAAATTACCAGCCTAAAAAACGCTATGATTTGTGGTTTATGAGCATAATGAAGGACTATCTTTCTATCAAAATTGATGAGCCTTTTCGTTGGTTTGGCTTTGTAGAAAACTTAAAAAAACCTCAGTATCTTTCTGAATTTCAAGAGTATATACAAAAAATGAGGGAATATTACCAAAAAGTAGGCGGCACGGAAATTATTTATTTCCCCGACCAAGGAACTCCGCAACTGATTTTGGGCAGATACGATGATTTGCTGTGGGAAGACATCAAAAAATATGCGTTGGAGAAGCATTATTATCAGGAGTACGCTTCCACGCCTTTTCAGAATTCTGAGCTTGAAAAAAGAGCCAAAGAAGACCTTAATGAAAAAGATAACTATTTGGTAATCAGCATTTCAGAAGTATTGCAAACGAAAAATTGGTTTAAAGAAGAAGCCGATTTGGAAATTTTGTACGATGATATGCGTAAATTTTGACAGACATTGTCTGATTTTTTAACAAAAGAGACTATGTCTATGATTTTCAATAATTTAAATATGTAAAAATATGAACAAAAACCTAAAACTTTGGATACTTTTTATAGTAACAATGAGTATCTATTTGTTTATGATGTTGTATAATTTGCCAAAATTGATAACTCTTTCAAATGGTTTTGAACCGTTGGATATGCTTCCGTTTTATGATAGCGAATACATTATTCAACTGTTTGAGTATCAAGAAAATGAAGGTAGAGCGTTTTATCTGTATCGCCAAATTCCGATTGATATGGTTTATGCTACGCTTTTCGGACTGACTTACTATCTGATTTTGAAGCATTTTTTTCAAAAATTAGCTTGGCAAAAGGTTTCGTTTTTAGTGTTTTTACCCATTGTCGGAGCGTTTTTTGACATAACGGAAAACATCAGTATCGCCACGATGCTTTACACTTTTCCGAGTTTGCCAGAAGTATTGCTAAGGCTGACCCCTTATTTTAGTTTGCTGAAAACGAGCTTTGTATCGCTGTCGCTTTTGGTGTTTTTCATTTCAGGGATTTTGGTTTTGGTAAAGAGAAGAAAAAATGTTCCGCTTTAAACATTAACAGACATTGTCTGATTTTCAGTAATTTTACAGGCAATGCCTGATTTTTTAACAAAAAGGACAATGCCCTTGATTTTTAATGAGATATAAAATTTTTAAAAATATGAAATCACTTTTGAAATTAGAATACATTGCCCTCTTTGTGTTGGGCGTTCTGATGTTTGAGCAAACGAATTCCTCTTGGTGGTGGTTTGTGGGGTTGTTTTTCGCTCCCGACCTGTCTATGGTTGGCTATTTGGTCAATACCAAAATTGGGGCGATATGCTATAATTTTGCACATCATTTGGGAGTGG
>JAUNHN010000234.1 GCA_030523915.1 Capnocytophaga sp.
AATTCCGTAGCTAATGGCTGGATTGTAGAAATATGAAAAGATTTTTTTTAGCATAATGTATTGAATTTAAAATAGTTATGTGTTTTTCAAAAATAAATTTTGTCAATTTTCGCAATAAAAAAGAAACCACAACTAATGCGAATGAGCATCTCGTATAATGAGTGTTTTTTCCTTTCGTTCTGTATTTTTATTGATGGTAATTTCCAATTTATACGGCTTAAACCACCTGTAAATCAATTGTTTAATTTTTGGAGTTTTGTATTTTTGCTCTTTTATTCTATCGGTGATAATGTCGGCTAAATTTTTCAGATAATATTCTGTTTTGTGATTAAAACCTTTTCCGTTTACCGAAATCATAACATCGTGATTTTCAATATTTTTCAGCGATTTTATTTTGTCTTGAAGATTGATTTTGGTTTTGGGCTGTTCTTCGGCAATGTATTCTTTGGGGTCAAAATCAATGTAAATCACTGAGGATAAAGGTTCTATCTTTGCCAAAAGGTCTTTATTTCCGTTTTTCAGAATAATTCCGATGTCGTATTTTGCTTTGCTTTTTGAGAAATTGAAAAATCCCCATTTACGCACAAAATTCCGATGCGAATTGCCTTCGATAATTTGCGTTTTGTTTTTGTATTCGTCTGAAAATCGGGAAGTTTTGCTCACAAAATGATAGGCTATCGCGTTTTTCACCACAAACGATTCTAAGCCTAACAATTTCAACCGAAAAATCAAATCGTCATCTTCGCAAAACATCGGAGCAAAAATAGGGTCTAATCCTCTGATATTGAGCAATATTTGCCTGTTTATACACAAAAAGAAACAAACATCGTTCGTTTGGAGGAGTTTTTCATCGCTAATAATGGCGTTTTCGCGTTTGTAAAATGCCTCAAAATCAAACGAATGGAAGTCTTCGCCGAAATTTTCGACCATTTTCCAGTCCCTTTTATCCTCGCCAAAAATCGGAGGTTCTATCAGCGAATAATAGTACAAATGATTTTCGCAAATGGCATCAGAAAGTTGTTCTAAAAAATGCTTTCCGAGCAGCATATCGTTGTGCAGAAACGCCACAAACGGCTTGGTAGCCAGTTCGGTAGCCTTGTTGTAAGTATCTGAAAGTGTTTTGTTTTCTTCGGAATAAAAATAGATTAAGTTAGGGTCGTTTAGGCTGTCCAGCCATTGATGTGTGCCGTCTGTACTTCCAAAACTCACAAAAACGATTTCATTATCAGGATACAGCAACCGCACATTATCATAAAATGATTTTGTGTAACTTAGATTATTTTTCAGCCCTACTAAAAACGATATTTCTTTCATAGTTTTACTTTAAAAAATATTTTTCTAAAACTAATAAGCTACACAAATCTTCTACATTTTTGTTCCAAAATTGCTCACAATGTTTATGAGCGTTTTCTATGATTTCCAAGCACTTATCAGGATTAGCGATGTAGAAATTCAGTTGCTCTTCAAGGTCAGAATAATCGGGTTTTATTTCGATATAATGCACTCCGCCAATGAGTTTGCCTTCCATAAACCAAGTTTCAACGGTAGGTTTGGGCATTACGGCAATGGAATTGGAGGACATTATCCATTTTAAATTCGTTGCTACATCGTTGCCTTGCAAACTGAGAATGAACTTATAATCAAGGTGTTCTTTGATAGAAATTTTAGGTTTTAGCCACTCTGGTTTAGTCATTCCCACATTGCCTACCGCTCCCAAATCACAAAGCGGATGCTTGAAATATTTTTCGTAAAAATCAAAACGATGTTGCTGATAAATAGCTCCACGACCGATGAGCAAATCCTTTTTTTGGGCAAAAGGTTTATCGTTTTTCACCCAAACAAAATGCCGAGCCTTGTCCAAATTCAGCAGAACGCTATTTTGATT
>JAUNHN010000061.1:0-5321 GCA_030523915.1 Capnocytophaga sp.
ATGACTCTCCGTATGAGGCATTTATCAACTATATGAATATTTTAAGTGATTTTATTGACAGATTAGAAAAGTAATAATTGACTGTGTTTTTGCTTTATTAATATAGACGTATTAAAACGACAAATGGTTGTATTGTACAAAAATATTTTTTTTGACAAAGTTTAAAAGCAATCTTTTGTCGTTTTTGTCATTTCCATTGTTTTTTCTATTTTTGTTGCTTTAAAACAAACGAAATGAAAATAGCCATAGGAAACGACCACGCTGGTCCCGCCTACAAAAAAGCAATCGTTGCTTATTTAGAAAGTCAAAATATCGAAGTAATTAATTTTGGAACAGACACTTTTGATAGCGTAGATTACCCTGACTTCGGTCATAAAGTAGCCGAAGCGGTAACTTCCAAACAAGCCGATTTGGGCATTGTTATCTGCGGAAGCGGTAACGGAATCGCGATTACAGCCAACAAACATCAGGGCGTTCGCTGTGCATTGTGTTGGACAAAGGAAATCGCCGCTTTGGCTCGCCAACATAACGATGCCAACGTAGTGAGCATTCCAGCCCGATTTACAGCCATCGAACAAGCCGTAGAAATCGTAAAAACCTTTGTAGAAACTGCTTTTGAAGGCGGACGACATACCAATCGTGTAAACAAAATAAGTTGCGTATAAAAACCTAAAAATCAATTTATTATAGATGAAAAATTGGTTAGAACGCACAGAACTTTTGGTAAAACCCGAAGGAGTTTCACGGCTGAAAAACGCTAATATTCTTGTAGTAGGATTGGGAGGCGTAGGCTCGTTTGCAGCGGAATTTATCGCCCGAAGTGGTGTCGGGAAAATGACCATTGTGGACGGCGATGTGTTCGATATTACCAATATCAATCGGCAATTAACCGCTTTGCAAAGTACTATTGGAAAACCCAAAGCAACGGTTTTGGCATCTCGGCTGAAAGACATTAACCCTGAGTTGGAACTTACCGTACTAACAGAATTTCTTTCCCCCGAAAGGGCTTTTGAAATCGTTACAACCGATTTTGACTACGTGGTGGACTGCATCGACAGCATTACCCCAAAGTTGAATTTGATACTTTCGGCACGAGCCAAAAAGATAAAACTCATCAGCAGTATGGGAGCTGGTGGAGCTCTTGACCCTTCGCAAGTGAAGGTAGCCGACATCCGCAAAACGCGTGATTGCCCATTGGCTCGTAACATCCGTAAACGCCTTAAAAAAGAAGGTATTCATTCTGGATTTAAAGCGGTTTATTCCACCGAAGTAGCTTCCAAAGACACGATGCAACAAACCGACGGAACGAATTTTAAAAAATCATTCTACGGAACGATAAGTTATATGCCAGCGGCTTTCGGTTTACACGCTGCCGCTACGGTCATCAATTATTTGCTCGGACAAGAAGATGACGCTGATGATGTATAAGAAAAAATTTAGAATACTATTCCCTATACTTAACATCTAATTTCTATATAAAAATGAACATAAAAAATGCACAACTGGACGTTGATAATTGGATAAAAGAACACGGAGTTCGTTATTTTAATGAGCTAACCAATATGGCTCAACTTACAGAAGAAGTAGGCGAAGTGGCTCGAATTATTGCTCGTCGCTATGGCGAACAATCTGAAAAAGAGAGTGATAAGAACAAAGATTTGGGTGAAGAACTTGCCGATGTGGTGTTTGTCGTGCTTTGTTTAGCAAACCAAACGGGCATTGATTTGCAAGAAGCATTCGACCGAAAAATGGATAAAAAAACCAAACGCGACCACGACCGACATCACGGAAATGAGAAACTGAAATAACGTTTTGAGCAAAATAATACAAAATAAAGCATTAGATTTAACCTTCTGTGTAAATGCAAATTTTTTTTAAAGACCGACTGCCCTAACAAGTGCGGATATGTAACCTCAAAAGTATTTTATAAGTTGAATTTAATAAATTTCTTATGAATTATTTAAAAATATCACTATTAATATTTGCTATTTTTCTCACTCAAAAAGCTATATCTCAGCAGGTAAATCCTGAAGAAGCTCTGAACTTGGTAAATAGCTATCGCATTTCGGGCTGTGATTGTGACGGAAAGTATTATCCTCCTGTACCGCCTTTGGTTTGGAGTATTGTATTAGAAAAAATAGCTCAAAAGCATAGTGATGATATGCACCATCGCCAATTTCTTTCGCATCGGAGTAGCAATGGTTCTTCTCCTGAAAAGCGTCTTGACAAGGCAGGTTACAAATGGAAAGCCTTTGCTGAAAATGTAGCAATGGGACAGCTCGACCAAAGGTCAGCCATTGATTCTTGGATAAAAAGTAAAGGACATTGTACCAATATTATGAACCCACATTTAACGGAAATGGCGATAGCTGTAAAAGGTAAGCATTGGACACAGCTTTTCGCAACCCCAAAAGATAAATAATATTTATGAGAGTAGTAATTCAAAGAGTATCAGAGGCTTCTGTGCATATCAACGGAAATAAAACTTGCAGTATAGGACAAGGGTTGCTTATTTTGGTAGGCATTCAGCCCGAAGATACGCTGGAGGATATTCAATGGCTTTCGTCCAAAATAGTAAACTTACGTATTTTTAATGATGAAAAAGGAGTGATGAATCTCTCCATCAAAGACATAGAAACGAGTGAGATTATCGTAGTTTCACAATTTACACTTCACGCCTCCACCAAAAAAGGCAATCGACCTAGTTATATCAAAGCTGCTAAACCCGATATAGCAATACCTCTATATGAGCGTTTTGTACAACAAATAGAAACTGATTTTGGCAAAAAAATAGGCACGGGCGAGTTCGGTGCAGATATGAAAGTGAATTTATGTAATGACGGACCTGTAACTATCATTATTGATTCAAAAAATAAAGAATGAAACTATTAGATATACATTCGCACAAAAACCAATCGTCTGAGAATGTAATAGTTATCTCAAATCAATATCCACTTACAGCTCAGACAGATAATTATTTCTCAACAGGCATACACCCTTGGTATTCAGACAATTGGGAAGCACAATGGGAAGCCCTCTTACGCATCGCCAAACGCCCTAATTGTGTAGCAATAGGCGAATGCGGATTGGACAAAAATGTTTCGACGGATATGGATTTGCAACACATTATATTTGAAAAGCACATAGCCCTTTCAGAAACTTTGCAAAAACCACTGATAATACATTGCGTAAAGGCACACAATGAACTAATTGTCCTCAAAAAAAAGCATCAACCTACGCAAGATTGGATTCTGCACGGATTCAATAAAAACCAAAACATGGCAAATAGGCTCCTACAACATCAAATAAAGTTATCTTTCGGAAAGGCTTTGCTCAGCAATATAGCCGTACAAGAAGTATTTAAGTCCGTTCCTGAAGGTAGTTATTTTCTGGAAACTGATGATGCTGATATAGACCTTAGAGCATTATACCAAAAAGCAAAAGAATTGAAAAATCATATTGCTATTTCTTTCCCTTACCTTTGTGTCAAAATTATTTTATAAATTTGTCTTGAAATAAAAATCTGATTTATAATCATTTAAAAAAACCACTTCTAAAAATTAAGAAATAATTTTCAAAATATTTTGTGCAATTAAAAAAAAAAGCTATCTTTGCCACGCAAAAGAAAACAACGGGTACCTTAGCTCAGTTGGTAGAGCAAAGGACTGAAAATCCTTGTGTCCCTGGTTCGATTCCTGGAGGTACCACGAGATCTTCTTCATAGAGGAAATTTTTCATATTTTTAAGGATTAGGAATTGCAAAGACCACAGTGTATACTGTGGTTTTTGTTTTTATATAACTAACCCTCTACTAATATACAAAGTAATTATCAAAACAGAGTTTATAACAAAAACTTGGTATGATTTTAAATATTTTAACCAAAATTTTGTTTTATAAAAAATATATTTATATTTGCCTCCTGAGAAAATAAATTTTATCATTAACTGCTAAAAATTTAAAACAAATGAAAAGAATTAATTACTTTTTTTGTTTGATGAGCGTTTTTGCCATCACCCTTACAAGTTGTACAAGGGTAGAACAAGTAAAAGAGGAAGAACCCCAACTGGAAGCTCCTTACTTGCGTATGAAAATTAACGGAAAAGAATGGGTAAGCGACAAAACCGTTTACGAAGATGCCAAGTTAGCCTCTATGCCAGATGCTTTTGACCACCAAGTCGGAATTAGAATATGGGGAAGAGACACAAGAAACTTCGGAGAAGATTTTACTTATTTTAACCTCACAATGCCTCATGTAGACGGAACCGTAGGAAAAGAACATACATATCTTGCAGAAGACAACTTCCCTCTTTACATTAACCATAAATTTTATCTTGATTATTACCCTAATTTTTCTTTTGTTGGAAAAGATGGTAAAGAAGAAACCTATACAGCCTATATAATGAACTACGTAGAACCTGATCCAGATGGGCTTCATCCTGCGGGACAATACATAGTAGAAGAAAGCTACGAGTTTAGAATCACCCTTACAGAAGTAAAAGAACACGTATTAGAAGGAGAAATTGCCAGATATTTCGAAGCTATCGCTGGGACTTTCTCTGGAAAAATGGTAAACCCCATAACAAAAGAAGTTATTGAAATTACCGACGGGGAGTTCAGAGTAAAATAGTAACAACACTCTAAACGAAAACACAAAAGAGCTATTCAAGTACTTGAATAGCTCTTTTGTATTATATTTACATACTCACATAATTACAACAAATATCTATAACATTTCTTTTTAAAAAAGTGAATATAATTTTGTATTCAAAAGCATTGATTTATTTTAGCAAAAAAAATAAGTTTTCAAACGTTTTCGTAAAAACATTTCAAATTTCGCTCATTAATTATTTTAGTTATTGAAATAAATGCAAATTTTTAACAAATGATTTTTTCTGTTTTAAATACTAAATTTAGTTAAATATGAAAATATTTTTTGCTGTTTAAGAATCTTTATTGTACATTTGCAACGTAGCTTTCTACAAAAATAAATATTAACCTATTTTAAATTTATTTGCCATGCGTAATTTATTATTTATTTTAGCTTTTATGCTAATGAGTAGTGTAAGTGCTTTTGCAAGCAATACAGAGAGTGCGATTGAAGAAACTTCTCAAACAAAAGTAGAGTTTGTTTCTCAGAAACTTGTTGCTTTTCCTGACAAACAAGATTTGTTAGAAGCTCAAGAGGTAAGTGTGGCTGATGACACAGTTGTTGTTATCATTACAGATGATGCAATCATTATTGTAATTATTAGAGATTAATTAATGTAGAATTATATCTTGATGTTACAAAAAAGAGTAACATCAAGATATTTTATAATTG
>JAUNHN010000061.1:5353-14552 GCA_030523915.1 Capnocytophaga sp.
AGGATTTAAAATAACGTATGAGTCTGTTAATAAAAATAAAACTCAATTAGAACAACTGAGTAAAATTCCAGATGCCAAACTGAGAGAACAAATAAAACAACAAATTCTCGCACCTACTTACTACGATTTGCTTTTCAGCGGGAATACATCGCTTTATAAAAAAACAGAAGAAAATAAGGAAGAAAACAATCTGTCAGACAAAAATAAAAATCCGAATATAAAGGTAATGGTCGTAAAAAACGAAAGTACAGGCATTTACCAAAATTATAAAACAGGAGAATATGTTTCTGCACAAAATTTTTTCGGAAAAGATTTTTATATTAGTGACAAAACCATAAAATTCCATTGGAAAATTAGTAATGAAACGAAAAAAATAGGTAATTTTAATTGCAAAAAAGCAACAAGTATTTATAATGAAAAACCCGTAGAGGCTTGGTTTTCTGATGAAATACCTATTAGTGTAGGTCCCGATGTGTATAACGGATTGCCAGGACTAATCATACAATTAGATTATGACGAACGTACCTACAATGCCATTTCTGTCGAGAAATTGTCTAATAAAATAGACATAGAAAAACCGCAACAAAAAGGCAAAGTAGTTACACGAGAAGAATTTATCAAAATTCAAAACGAACGTCTGTAAAAAATATACAAGTTCTTTGTTTCGCCAAAAGTTATTTTCCGCAACTTTTGGCGAAATTTATTTTAAAAATACTGATTATGAGATATTCTGCATTATTTATATCTTTTTTTATTAGTTTGATGTCCTTTTCCCAAAACATTCAAGGTATTGTTACTGACCAGAATAACGAGCCTATCGCTATGGCAGTTATCCAACTTTATGAAAATGAAAATATTATATCTTATACAACTACCAATGATGATGGAACATTTCACTTAGAAAACACCCGAATAGGGCGTTATACGCTGGTGGCAAATCATTGGTCATTTGAGAAAAAAACGCAAGACATCACTCTTGACAATCAAGATATAAAAATCACAATCACGTTAGAAGCAAAAGCCTTTGAATTAGAGCAGGTTGAAGTACAATCCAGAGCGGCATTGGCTCATAAAAAAGGGGATACACTCACATATAATCTAAATGCTATCGCCGATGGTAACGAGCGTAAAATCAGGGAATTATTAAATAAACTGCCTGGTGTTAAAGTAGACCCTATTACAGGAAAAATCACAGCAAACGGAAAAGTCATCGATGATTTATTAATCAATGGACAAAAATTATTTGGCAACAATCATAAATTAGCCGTAGAAAACATCAGAGCTGAAATACTTGACGAAATTAGCTTAATCAATAACTACGAGACATTTTCGGCTCTAAAAGATATAGAAGGAAGCGACAAAACCGCAATGAATCTCAAAATAAAAGATGACTATTTAGGGGAAATTACGGGAGAAATAGAGCTTCTGGGAGGATATGAAAACCGATATAAAGCACATCCTAAGTTATTTCAGTTCAATAAGAAATACAGCCTTAGCGTTGTGGCAAATGCTAATAATACCGCCGAAGAGTCGATGACTATGTACGATTTTATAGAACTCAATAGCGGTATAAAATCGGATATTCGCAACCAAAATTTAAGTAAAACAACATCTAATACATCGTTTCCCTCATTTCTTTTGGCGGATAAAAATGTATCTAAAAAAAGTAACGAATTTTTGTCTATTTATTCGGTAATGCAACCCAATGAAAATTGGTCTATAAATTCATATCTCATTGGAAATCACGCAAAAATAAATGAAAATATCTTATCACGAAAGAATTTTTATGCCAATAATTTCCTAATCGAAGATACTCAAGAAAGTAAAACACATAATTACAACTTACAAGCAAAAATCAATAGTGATTATTATTTCGACAGAAATGCTCTTTTGAATTATACTTTTTCTTTCTCTAAAAATGAAACGAATAAGACAAATCATACAATTAACAACCTGAATAACAATTCATTATATTATATGAAACACAAAATCCTAATTACATAACTCTGGGGCAACAACTTAGTTTTATCAAAAAAGTAAGTCGTTTCGGGTTGATTTCATTAAACGCATATCACGAATATAAGGACAATGATAATTTCTTAGATATTCAGGCTAATACGATGTTATTTAACACGAATAATACTGTTTTTGCACAAAAAATCGTTGAAAAATCTCACGAGTTTGGTGGATTTGGAAAATATACACATAAATTAGGCAAACATATTCTATCAGCAAGCACGGGATACAATGCACTATTTCAAAAAGCTAATTATCAAAATATCAATGAGATAAAAGATAATTTGGATAGAAAATATTTGTTCAGTAATCTGTCTATCACTCATAAAAAAACACGTTTTGAATACGGAGCGATGGCAGAACTTCGGCATTATTTAACTGAAAATAAGACGTTTATATTACCCGAACTAATAGTAAAATATCATTTTAAACAAGATTTACATTTAGTAGAAGCCAAATATAAACGAGAAATTAATTTTCCTACCATACTGAATTTGAATAACATAGAGTACGCAAATGATTTCAGAAATTATTATATGACCTCTGCTTTGGATAGCAACACCGAGGTTTTACAAAACATATACGAATTACATTATCTGTTTATGGATTTGTACAGAGGAATTACACTTTTTGGATATTCTAAATATCTGAAAAACAAAGACATAATTACACAAAATTATAATTTTACTAATAATACCAATTATATAACAAACCAAGTGGCAAACGGAGGTTTTCAATGGATAAATTATATTAATTTTAGCCTTAACCTATTCAAAATCAAACAGAAAATAGAAATTTCGGCAAATTACAATCTAATTGATAGACCTTTTTACAGAAATGGCTTTTTAGACAAAAACGACATTAAATCTTCATCAGTAGAATTTAATATTTTAAGCAATTTTAAAAACAAACCATATAGCTATATAGCTGGTATTCAACTAAAAAACACAACAAACAATATACAAAATAGCGGACAAAAAATCACATTGACTGAATATATCCCAAAAATAGACTTGACAATTAATTTTACTAAACGCATTACGGGATATTTTAATCACAATTATCACATTGCTTCTTCTGACGGATTAGAAAATAATTTTTGGGAATTAAACTATAAAATTTATTATCAAAAAGAAAAATCAAAATGGAATTGGTACATTACAGCCGAAAATTTCTTGCATCTAAAAGGCAATAACGCATTAAATTCCGCTGAACGAAACACCTATTTTGAAACACAACAAATCGGTAGATTGGCAGGATTCATAGGGCTTGGGTGTATCTTTGAGTTTTAATATTTTGGACGAGGAATGAAAACACAAAAGAGTTATTCAAGCACTTGAATAACTCTTTTATTTTAAAGAGAATATGTTTTATTATTGCGAAACGTATTTTGTTATAACCTCATTTATTTGCTGTTCTGTGTTGTAGCTTTCATCATCAAGCAGATGTTCAAATAAAGTTTTGCCTTCTACTGTACTTTGAAAGGTAAGATTTGCTTTACGAGCAAAAATTTTGTCCCATTCAGCTTTTACTATAGCCCATTTATTTTTGTTTTTTTGCCAATAATCTTGGGCAGCTTTGCATTTTTCATCGGCTACTTTTTTGTACGTATTGTATCCTTTTTCTTGGGCGATTACTAAGTCATCATTGGCATTTCGGCGTAGAACTTTGTCGTTATCTTGTTCGTGAAGCCAGCCGTAATCGGTAATTTCGTGTCGGTTACGACGAAAAAGCAAATTATAATCACTTCTCACTTCTTGTTCACGACGAGGAAGCGGTGAAGCTACTTCGCTTTCCCAAAAACTTTTCCCGTCTACGTGTACCCAAGTAGCCGTCTGCTCATAACGAGGGCTGTCATCTACTTGGAATACTTTCTGTGTCCACTGCCCTTTCACAGCAGCTTTTGGTTTTGATGAATATTTCCATTGATTTTCAGAATTATATGTATAGAAATCTGTATTTTGGAACTCCCAATCCTGACGCCAATGTTTTATAACGTGTTGATGTTCTTTTTTTCCTACGACAAGTAAATGTTGTAATACTATTTTCCCTTTTTTGTCCTCTACAAGCTCCACCCACTCTAAGGCTTTGGAACGGCTTGGCTTTGAAGCAACATACGTAGAATCTGCTCCATACCTAAAAGTTTCTGCATACCGAAACGTAACCTCATAACATCCACACATGTTTTTAATTGCTTCCACATCTTTCTTGTCCTGAGCGTATCCGCCTACAAATAAACCTAATACCGAAGCAAAAACACTAATTTTCTTTACCATAAATTACTTATTTTTGATTAATCACGTGGCAAAGATATAAAATTATTTTAATATAGAATGAGTTTAAATAAAAATCTATCCACATACATATTAAATCAGTTTGAACATCATAACTTTCGGGGATTGCTATTCAATAAAGCACCTATATTTACAGAAATTTACTAACATTCGTGCTTAGGTACAACATCGTGGAGGCGGGTAACGATTTTCTTTTCTTTTGGTTGCTCGGTTTTATCACTTATATCCGATTTAACTTTTTATTAATAGACTATTCCAAATAAAGTATTTATCTTTGCCTCATTATTATCAAAAAAATAAATTTTCACTATGAAAAAAATCGCATTAAGTTTGGCAGTTGTATCTGCCTTTGTAGTATCGAGTTGTAATAACACAAACACTCAGAAAAAAGTAGAAGAAGGTGTTGCTGAAGTAGAAGCAGCTGTTTCAGAGATTAAGAAAGAAATCGTTGGGACTACTTACAAAGTAGCTCCTGCATCGGTAGTAGAGTGGGTTGGCTCAAAACCAACAGGAAAACACAACGGAAATGTAACTGTTACCGAAGGTAATATAACCGTTGAGAACGGAGCTATCAAAAGTGGTGAATTTACATTAGATATGAACACTATCACTGTTTTGGATTTACCTGCTGGCGACGGAAAAGAGGATTTGGAAGCTCACCTTAAAGGTACAGGAAAAGAAGCTGACGTAGATCATTTCTTCAATGTAAAACAATTCCCGAAAGCTACATTCGTATTAAAATCGTTTGACGGCAGCAATGTAACTGGGGACTTGACTGTTAAAGGAAAAACTAAAGAAATTTCTTTCCCTGCAACTGTAAATATTACTGATAGTGAAGTAAGCATCGTATCATCTCCATTCAAAATCAATCGTGTTGATTTCGGAGTGAATTATGGCTCTAAATCAGTATTTGATAACTTGAAAGACAAATTCATCAATGATGATATTGAACTTGTAGTTAAAGTAAAAGCTACAAAATAATCAAGTAGAAGTCTGATTTTAAATAAAGAGTGAAAGAGTTTAATCTTTCACTCTTTATTTTTTTTGTTCTTAAACGATATTACTACTCACTTTTTCATATATTTGCATTAATTTTTCTGATTAATACTTGGGAGGAGTGTTTTTTCCGCTCCGTTTAGTTTTATGGATACAGTTTCTATTATCATTATTCTTATTACATTAGTATTGTCTGCATTTTTTTCAGGATTTGAGATTGCTTATGTTTCATCGAACAAAGTTCACGTCGAAATTCAAAAAAAGCAAGGCGGGCTTTTGGCAAATATTCTAACAAAAATCACCCGAAAACCCTCAAAGCTAATCGCTACAATGCTTGTGGGCAATAATATCGCTCTGGTGATTTACGGTTTCGAGATGGGAAAGGTGATGACGGCTATGCTCCCCGATTTTTTCCAAAATGTTTTGTGGCATACCATCATTTCTACCATCATAATCCTTATTACGGCAGAGTTTATGCCCAAAGTTTTCTTCCAAATTTACGCCAATCAGTTACTGAAAATATTAGCCATTCCAGCATATTTTTTCTATTGGATATTTTCTCCGATTTCCAACTTCATTATATGGATTTCAGATTTCGTACTGAAAACATTCTTCAAAACAAAAGGTGATTACGTACCCCTTTCGTTTACAAAATTAGAATTAGTAGATTATATTTCCGAGCAAATGGAGAATGTCCCCGAGAAACAAGAAGTAGATGCCGAAATACAGATTTTCCAGAACGCATTAGAGTTTTCGGGGGTGAAGGCACGAGAGGTTATGATTCCTCGCACCGAAATTGTCGCTGTCGAAATCAATGAAAAGCCCGAAGTATTAATCCAAACTTTTGTGGCATCGGGCTTTTCCAAAATATTGGTTTACAATGAGAATATCGACGACATCGTGGGGTATGTACATACGTTTGATATGTTCAAAAAACCGAAGGACATTAAAAGCATTCTCATTCCAATTCCGTACATTCCCGAAACAATGCTCATTAACGAAGTGCTAAATATGCTCACCCGAAAGCGAAAAAGCATGGTCGTTGTGCTGGACGAATACGGTGGCACTTCGGGAATGCTTACATTGGAAGATATTGTAGAAGAACTTTTTGGCGAAATTGAAGATGAACACGATAAAGACGACTTCGTGGAAGAAAAAATCTCGGATACCGAATATGTTTTTTCCGCTCGGTTAGAAGTGGAGTACATCAACGAGACATACAAACTGAATCTGCCCGAAAGCGAAGAATATGAAACCCTCGGCGGACTGGTAGTTTCCTCAAACGAAGGAATTCCCTCGCAAGGAGAAATCGTAGAAGTACCTCCTTTCAAATTTATCATCGAAGAGAGTTCCGAAACCAAAATCGAAAGAGTAAAGATTTTGATAATTGAATAAAAAAGAAAGAAAAGCTCTAAATTTTAACCTTATGACTACAACAGAAATTTTAGAAGCATTCTTCAAGGCTGAAAATAACCGCGACTGGGAAAGCTATCGGCGGTTTTTACATCACGAAATTGTTTGGACTTTGTTCGGGAAGAAAGAAAAAACTATTTTGGGCATAGAAAACTATATGCAGACCATACAAAAAGCCTATGAAAACTCCGATATAAGGTTTGTTTGCCAAGATTTGCAGGTGTCAAACGACGGAAACAGAATCGTAGCCGTGCTTATAAACGACCTCAAAATCCGCTCCATAGACATTTTTGATTTCAAAGACAATCTCATCTATCGGGAATACGAATTTTTCTTGGATTAACAACCTCCTATCGCTATTTTTCCAATAGATTTAGGTATTAAAAATAGAATTTTTAGCTAAATAAAAATCAGCTTAATGGATTTTAATGCGTTTAGTTTGAGATTTTTATTCAAAAAGATAATTTGTTGTGCTTTATTTCGTATTTTTGTGCCTTAATTTTTGGTGATGTGTAATTGGTTTTGTATTTTGGCGGTATTCCATTTTTGCTTTGCGATGGCTCAGTTTGATGAAACATTGTATGACTATGTGGGCAAAAAAGGCTACAAACGCATTGTGGTAAGTAAAAACAACAAGTATCTTATTGATAGAAAGGGTAAAATCATCGGGATAGATTCGTATATGCTTGAATATAAAGTTATAATCCCTGATGCTAATTTTGAAGAAAAGGAAAAAATCAATCTAAATAAACCTCGCAAGTCATAGAAACTGTAAATGTAGTAGTTAGAGGGAGGAAAAATTAATTTAAAAAAACATAAAATAAAAATATGCAACTTTCAGAACAAGAAATAATTCGTAGAGAGAAATTAGAGAAATTAAGAGAATTGGGCATCAATCCGTATCCTGCCGAGCTTTATCCTGTGGATACCACCGCCACCGATGTACAAAACAACTACGCCGAAGGCAAAAAAGTGTCGCTGGCGGGGCGACTTATGAGTTTCCGCATTCAGGGGAAAGCCTCTTTTGCCGAACTCCAAGACAGCTCAGGGCGTGTGCAACTCTACATCAACCGCGATGAAATCTGCCCCGACGAGGACAAAACCCTCTACAACGAGGTCTTTAAAAAACTCCTTGATTTGGGCGACTTTATAGGCGTGGAAGGAACGCTTTTCACCACACAAGTAGGCGAAAAATCCGTGCATTTGAAGTCCTTCAAGCTCCTTAGCAAGGTGCTTCGTCCGCTTCCGCTGCCAAAGGTAGATGCCGAAGGAAATATTTACGATGCCTTTAACGATGCCGAACTCCGCTATCGTATGCGTTATGTGGATTTGGTGGTAAATCCGCAGGTGAAAGAGGTTTTCATCAAAAGAACAAAGCTCTTCAACGCGATGCGAAATTTCTTCAACGAAGCAGGATATTTTGAGGTGGAAACCCCTATTTTACAGTCCATTCCAGGCGGTGCGGCGGCTCGTCCGTTCATCACGCATCACAACGCTTTGGACATTCCTTTGTACCTAAGAATCGCCAACGAATTGTACCTTAAAAGGCTGATTGTAGGCGGATTTGACGGCGTGTATGAGTTTTCCAAAAACTTCCGAAACGAGGGTATGGACAGAACCCACAACCCTGAATTTACCGCAATGGAAATTTATGTGGCTTACAAGGATTACAACTGGATGATGGATTTCACCGAAAAACTCTTAGAACACTGTGCCACAGCGGTTAATGGTGTGCCTGAATCGCAGTTCGGAGAGCATAAAATCAGCTGGAAAGCCCCTTATCCGCGTATTTCGATGACCGAAGCCATTCAAAAATTCACAGGTTTTGACATCACTGGGAAAACGGAGGACGAGCTTCGTGCGTTTGCTCAATCCATTGGCATTGAGGTAAATGAAACGATGGGCAAAGGCAAACTCATTGACGAAATTTTTGGTGAAAAATGCGAGGGCAACTTCATTCAGCCGACTTTCATCACCGATTATCCGATTGAAATGTCGCCACTTACCAAAAAACACCGCAGCAAAGAGGGCTTAACCGAACGCTTTGAGCTGATGGTTTGCGGAAAGGAAATCGCCAACGCCTACTCGGAGCTAAACGACCCGATTGACCAACGCGAACGCTTTGAAGAACAGCTAAAACTCTCGGAAAAAGGCGATGACGAGGCGATGTTTATAGACCAAGATTTCCTTCGTGCCTTAGAATTTGGAATGCCACCAACGGCAGGTTTGGGTATCGGAATGGACAGACTCATAATGTTCCTCACCAACAACCCAAGCATTCAAGAAGTCCTATTTTTCCCACAAATGAAGCCAGAACAGAAGTCCGCACAGGCAGATTTTACCCCAACCGATGACGAAAAAGTTATTTTAGAAATCTTAAAACAAGGCGAGGTATTGCCGCTCAATGAAGTGAAGGAGAAATCGGCACTTTCGGGCAAAAAATGGGACAAAGCCATCAAAAACCTCACCAAAAACAACAT
>JAUNHN010000235.1 GCA_030523915.1 Capnocytophaga sp.
GGGAACTTTTTGTAACGCCTTCGCGTATAGAAACCGTAGGAACAGGGGAAATTGTAGCCACCTTACCTATTGATTTTGCGAAAGTAGATGACGGATATGTGGAAGCTCCACCTAAAACAATTCCTATTGCGATACCTTTTAGTGTTCCTAAACAATCCCCTGAGGATAAATGCAATGTGTATGTTATTTATAGAGTAGAACAAGATGTGATTTCTGTGGCGAAATATGGTATAACTTGCCAAACCGAAACCGATAATAGCCCAAGTTGCAAACGACCCTCTGAGCAAGTAAAAGATTTTAATAAAGAGAACGATGGTGGTAAATATTATTATTCTATAATAACTCCGTTTCCTGTATCTAAAAAAATGGCATTGACCATAGAAAGAGCAATGACTGCCCAGTATATCTATGATAACAAAGGAGATTTGCCTTCGAAACATAATTTACCTTGTTTTGTAAAAGTACCTGAGGGACTACCTGAATTTGAAGAAAAAATAAAAAAAGAAAAAAGAGTTGAGAAAGCAACGGAATGGTTAAACAATTTAATTAAACAATATGGAAAATAATTTAAAAAGAATATTAGATATAAGGTTTCCTGTAAGTAGTTACAGTTTAGATACAAAAAAAGAAATACAAGGTATTGCTGTTATGACAGCAAGTGTTTTTAAAACCTATATAGCTTTACAAGAAGAATGTTTTTGGTTGATGCCCAATACAAAGATATTGGTGATAAATTGTGCAAATTTTAAAGACGAAGAATACTATTTATATAAAGGAATAGGTAATAAAAAAAATGGTTGGATAAGTGAGGTTCGGGTTCGTATGCTGGAAGAAGATTTTGTCAAATTAGATGAAAAAGGCAAAATGTTACTTATTCTTGATAAAATAAAAGAAGGCTTTTTAAAATTTGTAGCTCTTTTCCCTGAGATAGATTTTGATACACAAAAAATAGAAAATGCGTATCAAAAGATAATTGACAATGATTTTTATACACGATTTACACCTTCTTATTTTAGAAAAGATAATAGGTACGAATGTTGGTTAGAAGTATTAGGAGCAAACAGAAAGAGAAGAAAACAACTTGTGTTAAATGAAAATAATCATCTGTCAAAATATTTTATTGCAGAGGAATATTGGAGTGAAAATATTTCAGATGGATATTGTTTTTTAGATATAATGGGCAAAGGTTGGCGAGGGCATAAATTTTATTTCCGCTATGGTGAAGAAAAAATTATTTTCAATGCAGATACAAAAACTGTTGAGTATGGAAAATAGCCCAAGTTGCAAACGACCTGCCGAACAAGTGAAAGATTTCAATAAAGAAGATAGTGTTTGGAAATATTATTATTCTATAATAACTCCGTTTCCTGTATCTAAAAAATGGCATTGACCATAGAAAGAGCAATGACGGCTCAATATATTTTGAAAGAAAACGGAGAACTTCCTCTAAAACATAATTTACCTTGTTTTGTAAAAGTACCCGATGGGTTACCTAATATAGAAAAAGAAATTAAAAAAAATAAAAGGGTTGAGAAAGCAACAGAATGGTTAAACGATTTAACAAAAAAATATGGAAAATAATTTAAAAAGAATAATGGATGTAAGGTTTCATCCGAGTGCATATAGTCCAGAAGTAAAAAATCAAATAACAGGATTTTCAGTTTGTATGGCAAGCGGATTTGAAACTTATATAGCTCTACAAGAAAATCCTTTTTGGTTGATGCCTAATACAAAAATATTGGTGATAAATTGTGCAAATTTTAAAGACGAAGAATACTATTTATATAAAGGAATAGGTAATAAAAAAAATGGTTGGATAAGTGAGGTTCGGGTTCGTATGCTGGAAGAAGATTTTGTCAAATTAGATG
>JAUNHN010000236.1 GCA_030523915.1 Capnocytophaga sp.
GAAGAAATATATGACAAATATGATGAAGAATTAAAAATTAAAAAAGTGGTTTTAACAGAATTTTTTGATTTTATACCTTTGAATCCAATAAGTTCAGATATTATCGTTTCCGAAATTCTAAAACAAGCCATAGAAGATAATAACATCATAGGTTTTGAATTTTCGGAGCTTGATTATGAAGTGGTTGTAGGGTGATTTTTAATCTATTAAAAAAAGAAGTTTTACTTGGAACAAAAGATGTAAATGATATTGTTAATTTTTAAAATTAGAATAGATATGAAGTATTATAAAATTCAGATAAAAAATTTCTATGGAGATAGGATAGCAAGTAGTGCAGAGGGAAAAGACATATAAGATGCAGAATATTATTTTGATAAAATAAGCAAGGGAGAAATAATAAATAATGCTCCGTTATTTGATTATTTTTATTTAGAAAGTTTTGATAAACGAGAATACTGGGAATGGCAATTAAATGATGTTCATAGTTTCATAGGAGAAGGCTCTCAAATACAAGGTTGGCTTATTTCTGAAAAACTAAAAAAACTATTTGAAAAATTTAAAATAACAGAGCCTCATTTTTACTATTTAAGTAAATTGTTATATAAAGAAGAAAAAAAAGATTATTATATTTTTCAATTTTCTGGTAGGTTGATAGCAGAAAAAATAAGAGAAGATATTTTATTTAAAAATTCAACATTTTATAATCCTCAAACCAATACGAATGTATGTATTAGTTCAAAAGATGAATTTATTAAAGAAAAAAAACGCATTTTAAATGAAACAAATGATTACGACAAAGGTATTAAAGTAAAAAAACTTACATTAAGAGATAATTTTGATTTCTTCCCAATGCAAAGTTTTTTTACAGACAATTTAGTTTCCGAAATTCTAAAACAATCCATAGAAGAAAACGGCATAACTGGTTTTGAATTTTCAGACCTTGATTATGAAGTGGTTGTAGATAATAACTAAAAGTTAAGTTTAATAACGGCAAACTTTACGCAGGATTACCAATCCCCGATGTAAGCCTTAAAAAGAAACTTGACAACCTATCGGAAACCGAAATAAACAACCTCCCCACCGATGAAAACGGTGTGAAAATCGTAGAAATTGATGGAGAAATAGTGCTTATTGGTTTGTGTGAATTATATCTTTTTGTTTAATTTTAATAGGAAACGTGTAATTTTTTTCAAAAAAAATATTACTTTTGTCCGCAAAACTATATTTAGGCAATGGAAAATTCTATAATCACACTTTTTTCATATTGTATTCCTTCTGTAATAGTGGGATTGATAGCGTATTATTTTTTTAATTTACATATTAAAAATGAGGAAAAACGGCGGCTTTTTTTGCTTCAAAAAGAAAACCAAAAACTAGCACTTCCTTTACGATTGCAGGCGTATGAGCGAATGACACTTTTCTTGGAGCGTATCAGTCCGCAGCAATTATTGCTTCGTATTCCAGCTCGGAATTTACCTAAAAAGGAGTATGAAGCCTTGCTTGTAAATTCCATTGATGAGGAGTTTGAACATAATTTGGCACAGCAAATTTATGTAAGTGAAAAACTTTGGAATATCATCCGCACAGCCAAAATGGCTACAATACAAGTGATTCGTAAAGCCACACACGATGACCAATTGCCTGACTCCAAGGCGATGGTAGAATTTATTTTTACAGAATTTATCAATAAACCTTCGCCTTCATCAAGTGCTTTGAGCCATTTGAAAGAAGAAGTGCGTGAGTTTTTGTACTAATTTTGAACTTTCAATAAGACGAATTTTGCTAAATCACCGACGACAAATAGTTTTACTCACAAGTTTGCTAATCGCTACTGCTTTTTTTTGGTATGCGAGGTCGTTT
>JAUNHN010000001.1 GCA_030523915.1 Capnocytophaga sp.
CTAAAAATGAAATTATTTTGTTAATTTCTTCATTTACTTTGAAAAAATACACCCCACCAAAAATCATAATAGTGATAAAAATACTTTTCAATGCAAAAATAATATATTTGTTTAAATAAAACATATCAATGGCGTAAGAAACTAAACTCGTAAGTATAATGATAAGCAATATTTTCAGCGTATTTTTGTCATACGGTAAAGTTTTAAATTTAAAAAATCCTAACAAAAGCTGAAAAACAGCAGAAACTATCATCGTAATACTAATAGCCAATGCACTTCCATAAATTCCGTAATGAAGCGTTAAATAATACCCTAATGTAATTCCTATCAGCGAATTAAATATAGCAAAATACAATGTGTAATAATACCATTGTGAAGCGACAATTAGCTGCCCGATAGACCCAATCGAAATATCAATTAATCGCCCAATGGCTAAAATAAGAAAAACATATTTCCCTACTTGATAAATTTCTCCTTTTGGGATTAATTCATAAACGAAATCAATATTAAGCCATAATAATAGAAAAATATATGCCGATAAAATAAATCCAAACATAGCATTTCCTTTGATTAACGAAAATAATTTTTGTTTATTACCTTCAACATATTGCTTTGTTATCTCAGGAAATGAGATTGATAACACAGAATTATACGGCACCATCAGAAAAAGAACAAAATAACTTGCTGTAGTATAAAAGGCTACATTCGATAGGTCTGTAAATTTGGAAACAAAAAATAAATCTATCTTTGTAATGAAAAAAGTCGTTAGGTTTGATATAATAATGAAACCGAAAAATTTCAAAAAATCATTTACCAGACCATTTTTTGTAAGAAATTCAAAACTTGGTTTGAGGGAAATTTTTCCTTTTTTAAGTAAAAGAATTTTTAAATAAACGACAAACACCCCTAAAATATTTGAAATGACAATAAGCCACATTGAAAGTTTAAAATCTTTTGTGTAAATGAAAATAATTACAGCCAATATGTTAAAGAGTTTATACATTACATTCTGAATAAAATTAACGAACGTAATATTCCCTAACATAGCAAGATAATTTTTCTGGATAAGTAAATATCCATTGCACAAAAAGATAGGTACCATAAAAAGTATATACTGATACACCAAATCAAAATCTGACTTTGAGGCTATTATTCGGGTAATACTTTCCTTGAAAATAAAAAAAAGTAACAAGACTATGCAAAAACCAATTAGAGGAAGTATAAAAACAAAAAAATCAAACCCTTTGTTATCTTTTCCATTTATAATGTGATAATACTTATTGATTACCAAAGGAATTCCCCAATGGGTATATGTTGCTATAATAGCAGCATATTCCAGTAGTAATCGATATAATCCGTTATATTCTGGAGTTAAATACTCAGGAGTTAAATATAAGGTAAAAAATGCACCTAATGCAATCCCTATGTAATTAATAACAGAAGATTTTAAACTTTGTTCTATGATTGACATATTAGCTTAGTATACCAAAAGGTTATTTTTCTTTGTTTGTAAATTTCTATGTAGTTTATCAATGTTTACACATTTTTTTAGTTCAGAACCGTTTTCGACCATATGAATTAACATTCTCAGATAAGTTACTTCACTTCCGTGGAACCCGTCTATGACTTCATCATCGTTCGAGTTATATTGGCTTAATACTGTCATATCCCATAATTCAAAATTATGTTTTTCAAATACTTGTTTCAATGACATTCCTAATGTATCCATATATTTATATTGACCACTTTCATTCATTTTTTTATAAACAGCATCTGCAAACGGAGGAATAAAACCTATTACTTTTATGTTATTATTTTTCAAAAAAGTAAGTATTTTATCAACTTCTTGTAAGGCTACTTCATTGAGATTATCTCCTTTTTCGAAGCGTCTGTTTCCTTGCTCAATGCGTGAAAAAGTATCTTGAAATAGATAATCATCAGCTCTATTATCGCCCGTGAGCAGATATTCTATTTGTTTTCCGTAATAAAAACTACCATCTTTAACAAATCCTTTGCTATTTAATCGTGCATTTAAGCCAATTGTATTTGTATAAGCACTTTTATAGTCATTTCTGAAAATATTTATTCCATATTTCTGTTTTAATAAATCTTTCCAAACATTTCGCAAAGAAAAAATAGTAAAATTTGTTGTGTATAATTCTTTCCAATTAATTACATCATTATTTTTATTGGATAAATTATCCCAATTATGGTTGAACATCCATTGGTCTAACCCGATTATTAAATATTTTGGATATTTATCTTTGGGCAATGTTTTTAAAAAAGGCAAGAAGTCAGATACGCTTGAAATCATCGAGCCACAATTATAAAAAGATTGTTCAAACATATTTTCTCGAAATTGTAACACGCGTGAAGACCCTAATGCAATTATGTCTTGACTCTGTCTGCTGTCTAATTCTTTCCATTTCAGATATTTTTAATTGCTTTAATCATTATCATATCCTACATTGTAACTTTCGTTACTTGCTACCAAAGCATCTATTTTTGAAAAACTTTCTTTTGATAACAAAAGTATAAACGATGGTATCCCTATCAAAATAATTATAGGAATACAAAAAATAAGGATTTTATATATAAATTTCTTCATTGTTAAAATTGAAAATATATAAATTCTTGCTCTTTACCAGCAAACATAAATAGTAAAAGAATGATTGCATAATAGAAACTCATTCTGACCCATTTTTTATTTTTTAAAAATAATTTCTCAATCGCATATTCAAATTTTATACCTTTCCATTCAATTAACCAAAAGAAAAAAACTAAAACAATTACACGTACAAACCTGTCCCCCCCCCCCCCCCCCATTAATTAGAGGAATTCTAAATAAATCTTTTGAAGGAATATTTGATATGATATCGAGTGCTTGTTCTATATTTTCTGCTCTGAAAAAAATCCAAGCAACTACGGTTAGAGCAAAAGTACTTCCCATTGAGAAAAATTCTTTTAGGGAAGGCAAGTTTTTCCCAAATGCCACAGTGTTCAAATTCTTACGATTATTTTCTGTTAAAAGAAGCGGAAGAAAATAAAGAGCATTCAAAAACCCCCAAGCCACAAACGTCCAATTAGCTCCGTGCCAAAATCCGCTTACGATGAAAATTAGGAATGTGTTTCTTACTTTTTTTAACATTCCACCTTGGCTACCTCCCAGAGGAATATACAAATAATCTCTAAACCACGTAGAAAGTGATATGTGCCAACGCCTCCAAAACTCGGCAATATCTCTTGAAAAATAAGGAAAAGAGAAATTTTTCATCAAATTGAATCCTAATAGCCGAGATAGTCCAATCGCCATATCAGAATAACCAGAAAAATCACCGTAAATCTGAAACGTAAAAAAAACAGCTCCTAAAACCAGCGTACTCCCCGAGTAGTCTGCCGAATTATTGAAAATAAGATTGGCGTATTCCGCACAATTATCTGCTATTACGACCTTTTTGAATAATCCCCAGAGAATTTGTCGCATTCCGTCTACTGCCTTTTCGTAAGAAAAAATTCTTTTTTTGTAGAACTGAGGTAATAAATTCGTAGCCCTTTCAATAGGACCAGCTACTAACTGAGGAAAAAAACTTACAAACGCCGCAAAAGACACAAAATCTTTGGCAGGTTCTAATTTCTTTCGGTAAACATCTATCGTATAACTCATAGTTTGGAACGTATAGAAACTAATCCCAACAGGGAGAATAATATGCAAACTACTTACATTAATTTGCTTCCCGAAAAAGCTAAACGCTTGTACAAAATTTTCAATAAAAAAATTATAGTATTTGAAAAAACCTAAAAATCCAATGTTTATCAAAATACTTGTAACAAGGATTGATTTTCGCCAGATTTTCTTTTCGGTTTTTTGTAAGCCAATACCTGCCAAATAATCGGTTAATGTGCTAAATATGATTAAGAAAAGAAATTTCCAATCCCACCAACCATAAAACACATAACTCGCTACAACAATAAGAAAATTCTGTAATTTAAGATTCTTATTGGTAACAAACCAATACAAAACAAAGAAAATTGGGAAAAATATCGCAAAATCAATAGAATTAAATAACATTTAAATTATTTTCTTTTCTTGTTATTAAATAATTTTCATTAACTACACCAGTACGGATTTTTTCGAAATTATCACGCACGAACTTAGGGCTATTTGTCTCATCCAACGTTAGTTTTGAATAAAAAAACTCTTTGTTTTTCAAATGATTATCATCTATTTTGTCAGGAGAAATCATCGAAATATTATTTGCAAAACAAAAATCTAAATCATTCTGATTCAAATCTGTAACGTGAGCAAAAGAGTTTAATTTTTTTGTAATAGCTTCTTTGGAAAAGCAAAATGTGTATTCAAAAATAAATTTTTCATTTCCTATTTGTATTATTTTTCTGGAATTTTTATCAGTAGGATGCTTTAATATTTGTATCGTTTTGTTTTTGGTTAAATCCAAAACTTTGACAATAGGATTATATCGTTTTCTATTGGTGTAATTATCAAAATCATAACAGAAAATTTCTCGTTTCAAATAGAAAGGAGTGGTGTTTTGCTTTACTATTTTATTGAAATCGTTTATTTTTCCGTTATTAAAATCAAACATTTCGTCGGCATCGCAAAGCAAAACAATGTCATTTTTGTTGTATTTTTTGGTAATGTAATCCACACAAGCCTGTCTTTGGTTTATTTCTGCGTGAAAAGAAGCTAATTCTGAATAAGTTACAAATTCATAATTTTTATCAAAATGTTTATTTAAACAGCGTTTAATTTTTCTTTTTATAACTTCTAAAAAATCTGGTTCAAACTCGATGTGATAGTTTCTATTTATTTCGATATAATGTACCTTATCCCTGAAAGGAGCAAACCTTTCTTGATTTAAAATTTCTTTTAAATAAATAGGTTTTCGCTTTCCTTGAAAGGTGTAATGAGATTCTGTAATAATCCACTCAGTTACAAAATTATTTTCGATATTAAATTTTAACCACAGTAAGTCTTGTTCATGTGGCTCACTAAACATAAATGCACTTATTATTTTACTTTCCATGGCATAAACTCTCTTAGTAAACTCTTTCTGTATGCAGGGTCTTTTATTCTTTTTAATGTATTTTTCTCAGGATTAAACGCCTTATAAATTTTTTTATAAAACCCTAAATCAACCGTTTTTTTGAAAATTCCCATTCTTTTTTGCTTTTTCGTTAATTGAAATGCTTTTTCTGTAACATTGCCATTGGCAAAATTAATGAAAGGCTCTCCAAAAGAATTAAACCAATACCCATAAGGCAAAGAGTTTTCTTTGGGTTTAGGAGGTAATTTTGTGTTTATGTATGAAAAAAGCTCTTCTTTTGTTGTTGGGATATAAGCTACATCAAGATGCTCGTAAAACGACTGCCCCAAACAAATCACAGGTTTGCCATAATAACACGCTTCCACACCTATTGTAGAACCAAAAGTAATCACTTTGTCGGCTCTATCCACCAATGAATAGCTTCGTATAGGCGAATGAGGTTCTATGATAATCAAATTTTCAAAACGTTCTAATTCTTTTAGTTTTTTATTCTGCGTATTGTTCAAAAATTTCAAATTTGGGTGGATTCGTAAAATAAAAACTTTATCAGAATCGTTTTTAAAATGTTCACAAATTTCTGAAATAGCTTGGGTTTCATCTTCAAAAACATACACATAATTTTCCCACCCAGGTACGGCTGCAAACTCGTCAATCGAAGAGTTAAAGAACACTATAACTTCTTTATTTTGAAATTTTTCGTTGTTTAATTCTTTATTTTGAAGCCCTACATAACTGGCATCGATAGTAGAAATCCCGTTTCTTTGTCTTTCAAAAAAACGATTGCTGACTTTTTGTTTTTCTTCTATCGAAATATCATTGTTTTCCCATAAATCAACCATTTCCTGACGGCGGTATTTGATATTGTGAGGGATTTCATTTTGTAATAAATGGTATCTTTCAAAACTTAATGAAAATTCAAACACATTAAATGCTACATTGTTCTTTTTGCAATAAAGCACCACAGGAGCGTATGTAGCCATTCTCCCGTTGAATACATACACTTTGTCGGGTTGTAATGAATTATGATAATGGGATATGGTTGTAAATACATCAATAGCGTTTTTTAATTCTCTGTTGATGTGTTTGGAATATTTTTTTACATCAAGAATATGTTCTCTGAAAAAACTTATAGAAGATGACGCAGCACACATTCCTAAGTTGTAATCTTTGTAATAATATTTTTTTACATCTGAAATGTTTTCAAAATTTTGTGGACTAAAATCAGTCACTGATTTGTAGCCTAATAGCGTAACATTTCCTCCTTTACTACGTAAAAAAGTAAGCATATTATGAAACATACTTTCGTAGTAATAAAGATTTGATTTTATTGTATTATAATTTATTTGGCTTTTAACGATGTTATTTTTAAAATCAGTTACTATATAAATATCATCTTTATTTAAGACGTGATTCATCAAAATTTCTGTCTGAATTTTGAAAATCATATCCAATCGTGGGTGAGCTGTAAAGAAAAATAAAATTTTCATTATATGTTGCGAATCATCTAATTTTGTTATTTTTATATACTTGTCCAACCTCCGTCTACCATCAAATTATGCCCTGTAATGAAAGAAGCATCATCTGATAATAAAAATGAAATAGGAGGTGCCATTTCAGGAGCGTTACCCAATCTTTTCAAAGGCGACCTATCGTTATATTTTTTAATAAACGAAGGATGTTGTTTGCTTTCGTCTAATACGCCACCTGGGGAAACGCAATTCACACGTATATTGTATTTTCCATAATAAGAAGCTAAATACCGAGTGAAGTTAATCAATCCTCCTTTTATGGCACTATATGCCGCCGCCGATGTTCCTCCATAATCCTCATACAAAGAAAAATCATTACCTACTACGCCGTATATAGAACCTACATTTACAATAGAACCGCTTTTTTGCGTTTTCATTATTTCTAATGTTTTTTGGCAAATGTAAAAAACGGCACTTAGCTGCATATCTACATTTTTCTGCCAAGACGAATATGTTACATCTTCAAATTTATTTCCCCAATCCGAAGTTCTTGGGTAAGCCAAATTTACCAAACCATCAATTCTGCCAAATTCACGCATTGTAGTTTCTATAACCGAATCAATATCTTCTGTTAAGGTAATATTTTTTGTGAGAAACAAGGTTGCTTCATTATCAAATTCAGCAATATCAACAGCCACTACTTTTGCTCCACAACCTATAAGATGTTTTAGGACTTCTCTGCCTATCAAGCCTCCTGCTCCTGTGAGTATAATGATTTTATCTTTCAATCCTTGATACATAGTTTTAATATTTTGTTTGCTTCTTCTATGTTATTAAATTGTTTTTTTCTTGGAATTATTTCATTTATGAAAAACCACATTTGGTCATCATACGTGTCTATCGTTTTTTTGGGTGATGCAAAGATACATTTTTTGTTGAAATCAACAGTGTTTTTTAAAATATCTACTTCATATGTTCCTGTGTCTGTGATGATTTCAATAGTTCGTTTGCTGTCTTTGCGGTAGTAGTTTAGTACTACAGAAACCGAAAAATGGCGATATATCCATAAATAATTCGCATAATCGTATGCTGAAATGTTTAAAGATGAATTATTTGAGAAAAAAGTTCTTGTTTGTTCAGGCTCACCGAAAAGCCAATACACATAATCCAATTCGTGAATTAAATCAATGTGTACACCTCCTCCTTGTTCTTTATTGGCACTATACACCGTTCTAAAATCTACATTCGGTCGCCAATCGGGTAAGTAAGAACCGCAATATACATTCACTTCATTGATTCTTTTGCCTTGAATTTCTTTTTTTAAAAATTGCAATGCTTCTAAAAAACGTAAATTACAAGCGATGTATGTAATTAGTTTTTTATCAGTAATTTGCTTTACCAAAGTATCTGTTTGTTTTGTGATTTCTGAAAACAAAGGCTTTTCGATGAATAGTGGTTTTTCATAGCTAAATACTTGATATATAGCGTTATAATGCTTAAATGTTGGATTCGAGATTATTACAAAATCTATCATTTGCATATCTACCTCATCAATGCTAAAAATATCAGTAACTCCTTCTGTTTTTGTTGCTGATTTTGAGCTTCTTAGAGCAAAAATTTCCGTCTCCGCATTGATTTTTCTTAGCGAATTAATATGCTTTTTGGCAATAGACCCCAAACCGATGATTAGAACTTTCATTGGCTCTGTTTTTTTAATAATTAAATTCGAAACCTAACCTTTTGTTTTCTAAGAGATATGTCATAAACTCAAAGTCAATCGGGTGGTCTAAATCAAAGCAAATATGAGGCACTTCATACACAAGGCTTTTATTTGTAATTACCGATTTATAATTTTCGTCAAAAAACTTTTTCTTATAAAAATAAAAAGAAGCGTTCAAATCATAAACCTTTGGTGCGGATTGTCTGGTAAGGAATGAGCCTTTTTTGCACAATTCATAAAACCCCTGTTCGTTAGCTTCCACCATATTAAAATACGGATTTCGATTTGCGGGGCTTACCGAAAATAAATTTACAGCTTCTTGATTTTCAAGTAGTAATCGTAATGAATTTTCTAAATCTGTAACCGTACGCAAAGGAGACGTTACATCTAAATCCAAAATGATGTCATACGCTTTATTATTTTTCTGCTGGGCATAATTTTTTACATCAATAATCGTGTCTAATTTCCCAGCTGTATCGCTTGATAAATATTCGGGACGGGTATAACTTATATCTATTTTTTTGAAAGGTAAATTTGCGACAACATTCTTTATTTCAGCAGAATCTGTCGATAAAATGATGTCTGTTTCGTATATTTTGGCAAACCATTCTGCTACTTCAAGAGTGTAACTTATTAGCGGACGGTTATTTATTATTTTTATATTTTTACCAGGAATCCCTTTAGAACCTCCTCTGGCACAAATCGTAACCAATATATTCATAGTGTTTTATTCTTTAATATGCTTTATAAAATCCTGAGCCTGAATGTAATCCACAGGCTTTCCGATGTCTACCCAATAGCCAATAATGGGGTCGTACACCAGTTTTCCACCTTCTTTGACCAAGCAATCCATTAGGTCGGTAATGTCAAAATATTCTCCTTTCGGGATTTTATGTATCAATTCTTTTTTCAGAATATAAATTCCTGCATTAGAATGGTAAATATATGATGGTTTTTCCTTAAAATCAATCACTTGAATTCCATTAGTTTCAAAAACCGCATACGGAATATCCACTTTATATTCAGTAGAAGCTACCGACATATCCGCCTCTTGGTCTATGAGAACTTCGTAAAGATGCTCGAAATCGGCATTGGTAAATACATCGCTATTTATCACTAAAATATGATTCGATTTATAGTCATTTATTAGAGCCAAAGCTCCTGCCGTTCCCAAAGGTTTATCTTCCCAAATATACTGAATTTCAATTCCTTTGGAACTTCCATCTCCAAAATAATCAACTATCTGTTCGCCTAAATATTTTACAGAAATATATATTTTTTTTATACCAAAAGAAATCAGCCTATCTATGTTATGTTCTATAATCGGTTTTCCTCCCAAAGGCAACATCGGCTTAGGAACGGTATCTGTCAAAGGACTTAACCGCTTGCCTCGCCCACCTGCCATAATTACACACTCCAACGGAAGACTTGCTTTAACTTTCGCCAAATCAATCAATTCCACCATTTTTTTATTTTGGTCTAAAACTGGTAAAATCTTAATATCCGCTTTGCGAAACACATCGAAATTTTGATATTTATTATCTTCGGAAAGGTGTTTAAAATTTTTATTGCATATTTCCCCTACCTTTTTGCTTAAATCCTGAAATTCCACAATAGAACGCCTAATATCTCCATCAGTTACAGAGCCTATTACACGTTGCTTATCATCTGTTACAAAAAGTATCAATCGGCTTAAATTCCGAATACTATTTAATTTTTTCAAAGCATCTACCAGCGATGCTTCGTGGTTAATTAATACGCTTTCCATACGCTTAATTATTTAAAATCAATATCATAGAATGATTTTTTCAAATCTATTTTATCATTATTTTTTATTATCTGAATGATTTTCTCGGCTGTATTTCCTGTCCCGAAAATTTGTTCTTGCTTTTGAATTTTATTTTTAAAATCAGTACTATTTGCCTGTTTAACAGCTTGTTGTATTGAGTTTAAATCACCGTTGCAATGCAATACGCTTTTGGGAGCAATCCTTCCTTTTTGTCTATCGCCAATGTTTATGGTTGGGATATTGAAATAAGGCACTTCTACGATTCCGCTTGATGAGTTACCTATCACAAAATCAACAAATTGCAAAGCCGATAAATAGCGTAACTGCCCTAAGGAGATAAAATCAACGGCTTTATGTTTATTTTTTTGGACATATTGCGTTATCATCTCGTTGATAATACGTCCGTTTTTGTCCGAATTGGCGTGTGTGAAAATAATATGCGTATTGGTCAAAGCATCTAACGTATCTAACACATTTTGAAATACTTCCTTCGGATTTTCTGTTTCCAAAGTAACGGGATGATAGGTTACTAACACATTTTTTTCAGCTAATTGAAATCCGATGGAGGTTTCAAATTCCTGCCGAGTCATTAGCTTCAATTTTTTTATTGAATCCAGCCCGATAGCTCCCACATTAAAAACTCGTTCAGGTTGTTCTCCCAGCTGAATAACACGCTTACGATAGGCTTCTGTTGCGGTAAAATGCAAATGACTGAATTTGGTAATGCTGTGTCGTATAGCTTCGTCATAAGCACCTTCAGTGGTTTCTCCTCCTGAAATATGAGCCATCGGGATATTCGCCATTGCCGCAGCAATTACGGCTGCCAAAATTTCGGTTCTATCGCCCAAAATCACTACCAAATCAGGTGCTAAATCTCGGTAAGCGTCAGCAAAACCCATTACCGCCAAACCTATTGATTTTGAAATACCTACCGAAGAATCCGACGATAGGATACACTCCACTTGCTTATCAACTTCAAAACCCGATTTGATAATTTCATTTATCGTATATCCAAATTCGGACGATAAGTGCATTCCCGTCGCAATGATTTGCAAATCAAGTTGTACATCATTTTTGACCAATTGTATCAAAGGACGCAACAACCCAAACTCCGCACGAGTACCTGTAACTACACAAATTTTTCTCATAACTCAATCAATTCATCTTCTTCAAAATCTCGTGTTGCCGTTTGACCCAAAATTTCGTTCCATTTCATAGGAGAAATACCAGTTCCTGGTCGTTTTACGATAAGATTTTCTTCTGTGAAAATGGCTCCTTTTTTGATAGCCGTTTTGGCAACAATGCTTCTTCGGGCAATTGGTTTGTTTTTTATTTCTGAGGCAGAAGGCTCTTTTACGCCACTTCCTGCCATTGCTTTTTCTATATTTCGGATGGCTTCGACCATTGCTTTTAGTTCGTTAGGCTCTAATGAGGCTTTGTGGTCGGGACCAGGTAAATTTTTATCCAATGTGAAATGTTTTTCAATGACAGTAGCACCCAAAGCAACTGCGGCAATTGGCACTTCAATTCCCAGCGTATGGTCAGAATAACCTACTGCTACGCCAAGTTCTTTCTGCAAATGAAGCATCGCTCGTAGATTAACATCTTCCATTGGTGTCGGATACTCTGTATTACAATGCAAAACGGTAATGTTTTCTTTTAAAATTCCGTTTTCTGTAAGTACGGCTATTGCGTCTTTAATTTCCTGAATATCAGCCATTCCAGTAGAAAGAATTACTTCCTTAAAGAGCTGTGCCACTTTCTTTAAATACGGATAATTAGTAACTTCCCCTGAAGGAATTTTTGCCAATGTAATTCCAGGAATTTTGAAGAAATCCATATTTAGTTTGGATAAAGCATCGACAGAAACCAAATCAAAAGGAGTTGAAGCAAATTTTATATTTTTTTCCTTAGCATATTCAGCCAATTTTTCAAAATCAGATAAAGGAAGATGTATTTTTTTTGTCATCTCTAACTGAGATTCTTGCTGTCCTAAATTTTCAATTTGATAATCAGCCATAGCCCCTTCTTTTGTTACCACCAAATGAGGTACAGCAGTCTGAAACTTTACATAATCAGCCCCACTTTCGGAGGCAACATCAATTAGCTTTTTTGCGGTATTAAAATCTGCATTATGGTTTACTCCTGCTTCTGCAATAATTATAACTTTGTTCATTTCTTTTTGTTGTTTAATTTAGTTGAAATTTCTTCCCAATTTGTGAATTGTAATGCCCTATCGTCAATCCAAACATCACCAATAGGTTTCCCCATAATCAGTTGATGATATTTGAATCCGTTGTTTTTAAGCCAATTGGTAGTCATTTCAAACTCCATCCAAGTTCTTGCGGTATAGAAAATAATTGTATTTCCTTGCTCGAACAAAGCATTTACAGATTCAACAGCTCCTTCCAAAGGCTTGGCTAATGCTCTGCTGAACATTCTTTCTTCTGTGCATATTGTTCCGTCTATATCAATTATTATCTGCATATTCTTTAACTTTATAATATTCTTTAAACCGTCTAATCATCATCAAGTTATCTGTCCATTTTTCATTAGAAAATTCGTCCATTTTTAAAAAATCCCTCAATAAATACATAGGACTATCAGCTCCTGCCGCAATGGAATTTAATACACCTCCTCCAAAACGAGGATTTATTTCCATAAAAAATAAATTTTGCTCTTTATCTTTTAAAATTTGCAATGTCAAAGCTCCTACTAATTTTGTTTTTTCTATAATATTTCTTGCAAAAGTTTCTATTTTTGCATTTCGTTTAGTAATGGATTTTATTGATTCGCCACCCTGAGTCTCCAATCGTTGGCGAGGTACTATTGAAAGTATTTTATTTGTTCGAACTGTTCTATAAATATCTATGGTGTATTCTTCACCTTTGATAAACTGTTGGATTAAATATTTATCTTTCTGTTCTAAATTCCTTAGTTCTGATTCATTATTCAGTATGATAATCCCTTTGGAAGCAGAGCCTTCTAATGGTTTAGCAATCAATGGAAAATCTAACAAGTCATCTTTTGGAATAGCGATATTATTTTCTTTGCACCAATTATTTGCAAGTCTTTTATTAAAAAATATAGAACACATTTCTACATCAGAAACTGGAATGAAAACACCATTTTTTGATGATTCTTTAATTTCAGAAGCAATAATAGTAGCGGGGTCAACGAAAGGTAATAAAATGTCGATTTTATATTTTTCTATCGTTTCGCTAATATGAGTTATCACAGATTTATCCGACCATTTTTTTCCTTGAATTACGTTCCCAACAAAAGATATAGGGCAATCATCATTCAATTCGTACGAAAAAATAGCTATATTAATACCTAATTCTTTCCCTGCTCGGATAAATTCCTCTGCCAAAGAAACTCGCTTAGCCCCTCCTAAAAATAAAATATTTATATTTTTTGTCATTTTTTGATAACAAACTACTTTTCAATAACTTTTAATTCTTTTTTGCAATTATACTACGTTGATAATATTCGAATACTATCTTTTTTATTGTTTTTGTTGCGAAATAAGCTTTCATTACATTTTTGAATCAAGATATTTTCCAGTTTCTTGATGGTCAAAATTAACCAAAAAATTCTTCATCACACGCACGATGTCCGCTTTTTCTGTTTTCGTATCTTCAAAAAGATGCAATAACGAATTAATTAATGTTTCTACTTCCTTTTTTGTTTTAAATTCTTGTAAATCAATAACTCCCAATGCGTTGTACAAACCCATATTCACCGATTCGCTTTCGGTAAAAAACTCTTCATAAGGTTTTTCTCCCGTGGTATCGCTTTGCGAAAAATATACGGGATATTTCGCTTGATTTTCTTGGAAAATTTGAGCTTTTTGCAAGGCTTCTTGTTCGTTTGCACTATAATCAGCCTCGTATCCCAATTCTTTCAATAGCAATTCCGCTATCTCAGCAAAAGTCATTACTTGTTCTTTTTTTAGCTTTGGAAAATATATTTGCCCCGTTTTGCCTAAAACACAAGCCATTAGACAAATCTGTCCGCTTTCCTCAGGCGACACGAAATAGCGTGTAACATCACTCGGAGCCGAAATAGGTTGTTTTTTTGCCACTCGTTCTAAAAATCCTGCAGGTAATGAACCGTTTGAGAACGCTACATTCGCAAAACGAGCCGTTGTTACAGGAAATTTATCGGCGTAGGACATAATCATATCTTCCATAATTTTTTTGCTTCCTCCCATAATGTTTACAGGGTTGGCAGCCTTGTCTGTCGAAACGCAGAAAAAGTGCTTTGGCGGATATTTTTCTAACAAATCCAATAAGATTTTGGCATTGATTACATTGTTTTTGAGTAATGCTTCTACCGAAAATTTATCTTTTTCACTACGAACGTGCTTATGAGCCGAGAAATTTGCTACAATATCAAAACCTTGGTTGGCAACAAACATTTTTTTAAAAGTATCGTCTGCATAACTCATTGGATATGTGATGTATTGCTGAGGTATGAACATTCCTGATGTACTACGCAAATCACGTGTAAGTTCTGCTAATCCATTCTCGTTTATGTCTACAACAACCAATTTTTGAGGTTCAAAGGACAATAAAGCCTTTATAAAAGAACTCCCAATAGACCCTGCTCCACCGATTACTAAAACAGTTTTATCCTTGATTTCGGAGGATAATTTTGCCTTATTATTATCTAAATCTACTGCAAACATACTTTGCGAGCGATTTATTACATTTTTCTCTATAAATTGATTGATATTTAGCATCATAATTACATATTTAGTTTAAATATTTTTCAGAAATACATTTTTTCTTAAATTCATTTCATAAATCCATGAATATTTTTAAAAAATGTTCTTTTTTAGATTTTCAATATATTCCAAAATCGTTTTTTCTGCTTTCCAACCCAAATGCTTTGTTTTTTCGGAAATGACATCGGCTATCATTCGGTTGCCTTTGCGTTCGGGGAGCATTTGTACGTTGCCTCCAAAAAGTTGAGCGATTTCCAAAACCGAAAAAGCCTCTGGACTTCCGATGCCATATTCATCGCCTTGTCCCTTTTCTCCTACAAGCAAAAGCCCCGAAACGATGTCATCAATATGTGTGAAATTCCGCTTTTGCGTACCAGGGCTAACCACGGTAAGAGGTTCGCCTTTTTTCATTTTTTCTGCAAAAAGAGCTATCAAGGTGGCATATTTGCCCGTATTTATTTCGCGATTTCCATAAACATTATAGAAATACGTAATGGCATATTCCAATCCGTACCATTCTCCGTAGTTTTTAATCATCTCAGTATTAGAGGCTTTGCTCCACGCATACGGACTTTGATTTCTGCCAAGCCCACCATCGCCAAATTTGGTGCTACTGCCCGCATAGATGAGTTTGCATTTATGCTTCCTGCAGAATTCTAATACTTTTGAAGTTCCTATTCTGTTGAATAATAGCACTTTATCAATATCTTCGAAACTTTGTTCTACTCGCGAATATTCTCCCAAATGATAAATTAAATTAGGAATAAAGTCAATTAATTCAAAAATATGTTCCGTGCTTCCTTCTATGTAGGTTACTCCTTCTATATGATTCTCTCGGCTACCTGTAAAGTAGTTATCCAATGAATAGACCTCATTATTAGGGTTTTTCACCAAAGTTTCACACAGATTTGACCCTACAAAACCTGCTCCACCTGTTACTAAAATCGTCTTTTTTAAATTAAAATTATTCACTGAAAATGTCCTCTGTGTCAATGATTAAGTTAGAAAATATAGCCGAATTAGCCTTGTCGCCTCGCACAATGGGAGGTAAAGAATGGTACTTTCCGTTCTCTAATACAAAAATTAGTATATTCTCATCGGCTGGGTGTACAATCCAATATTCTCGCACACCAGCTTCTTGATAAAGTTCAAATTTGTCTTTCATCTCTTTTTTGGAGTTACCTGGTGAAAGGATTTCGATAATCAAATCGGGAGCTCCAATACACCCTCGTTCGTCCAATTTATTTGGCTCACAAATTATGCAAAGGTCTGGCTGTACTACGGTGTATATTTGTTCATTTTTTTTACTTTGCTTAGGCAAACGAACGTCAAAAGGAGCAGCAAAAAGCTGACAAGTTTTTCCTTTAAAAAACAGATATAACTCGCCATTTAGATTTTTAGAAATTCGCTGATGCTTGGTGCTGGGAGCTGGTGACATAGCGAATATTTTTCCTCTGAAAAGCTCTACCCGTTCTTTGAGTTTCCATAACAAATAATCGGCGTATGTATAAACTCCGTTGGCAACGTCTAACTGATTTAAGTTTGTGATTTCCATAGTTTTAGTTATTACACTATACGTTTTTAAAAATTAATCTTCCGCAGAAAGACTTTTCCCGATTTGGAAATATTCAAAGCCTTGTTCTGGTAAATCGAATGAATTGTATTGATTTCGCCCATCGAAAATCACTTTTTCTTTGAGAAGTTTAGCAATTTCATCAAAATCAGGTGAGCGAAATTCTTTCCATTCGGTAAGTAAAATCATTGCATCGGCTCCTTTAAGAGCTTCGTATTTACTGTCCAAATATGTGATATTTAACCCTTTGAGATAAAAATTTTGGGCTTCGTGTATCGCTTTTGGGTCGTATGCTCTTATTTTAGCTCCGTGCCTGATGAGTTCTTTTATTACATAAATGGCAGGAGCTTCACGCATATCGTCTGTTTCGGGTTTGAATGACAAGCCCCATACGGCAAATGTTTTTCCGCTTAGGTTTTCGCCATATTTTTTTATTACTTTTTGAGCGATGACATACTTCTGACGGTTATTCACGTTGTCTACCGAAGTGATAAGTTCGGCATTGTAACCTACTTCTTCGGATAACTTCTTCAATGCCAAAATATCTTTTGGAAAACAAGAACCTCCATAACCACAACCAGGGTAGATAAAACTATACCCAATGCGGCTATCAGACCCGATGCCTAAGCGTACTTTGTTCACGTCGGCTCCTACACGCTCACAGATGTTAGCAATCTCATTCATAAACGAAATTTTGGTAGCAAGCATTGCATTGGCAGCATATTTGGTCATTTCCGCAGAACGAATGCTCATTGTGATGAAACGTTCGTGTTGCATAAAGAAGGAAGAATAAAGGTTTTTCATTTTATTAAAAACATATTCGCTTTCAGCTCCGATTACCACGCGGTCAGGCTTCATAAAGTCCTGAACGGCTTTACCTTCTTTCAGAAATTCGGGGTTTGAAACTACATCAAAAGCCAGAGAAACCCCTCGTTTTTGTAATATTTCTGCTATGGTATCTTTGATTCTGTCCACAGTTCCTATCGGTACGGTTGATTTATTGACTACAATAAGCCGTTTTTGCATCGACTCTCCGATGGATTTTGCTACTGCAAGTACGTATTGCAAATCTGCCGAACCGTCATCGCCCATAGGAGTTCCCACAGCGATAAAGACAATTTCCACATCTTTGATAGCTTCTGCCAAATCGGTTGTGAAATATAGATTTTTATTGGCAATATTTTTTAAAACCATTGATTCCAATCCTGGTTCGTAAATAGGAATAATGCCTTTTTTCAGATTGTCAATCTTTTCAGAATTAATATCCACACAAGTTATGTGATTCCCAACTTCGGCAAAACAAGTACCCGATACCAAGCCCACATAACCAGTTCCTATTACAGCTATTTTCATTTATTTTGGGTATTAAAATTTCTATTTACAATCAGAAATACTTTATTTTGCAAAGATACGTTTTTAATTGAAAAAATAAGCCTAAAAAATCTTTTTTGATATGGAATTAATTTTTTTTTGTAAAAAAATATATTTGGAAGGAATAAAAATTAATTTTTTGTTTTAACTTTGTAAAATACATTTCTAATTTATTTGTGTTATGCAGACAACACTTCGGAAAACAGCAATTATAGGTTTGGCTATTGTTATAGCCGTTGTTCTAAATTATCTTCTTCCGTATGAAGACAAAGTAAACAAAGGATTGGCTTTGTTGGCATTGGTGGCTATTTTGTGGCTTACGGAAGTGATTCATATTACAGTTACAGCACTATTAGTGCCTATTTTGGCTATATTTTTTGGGCTTGAACAAACTAAACCAGCCCTGCAAGCCTTTGCCAACCCTACGATTTTCCTTTTCTTCGGCGGATTTGCTATTGCTACTGCATTGAGTGTCCAGAAGTTAGACCAATATATTGCCAATCGGGTAATTTCATTTGCTCGTGGTAATTTTACGATAGCTGTATTATTGCTTTTTTCGGTAACAGCTTTATTATCAATGGGTATAAGTAATACTGCTACGGCTGCTATGATGACTCCTTTGGCAATTGGAATGCTTAAAAATATTGATTATAAATCGAATAAAGCTACGTATACGTTTGTTATTCTGGGAATTGCATATAGTTCCAGCATCGGCGGTATGGGAACACTTGTGGGGTCGCCTCCCAATGCGATTGTCGCTTCTCAATTACATTTAACATTTTCTGATTGGCTCAAATACGGAATGCCAACGATGATAGGATTAATGCCCTTGATGTTACTTACGATGTATTTCGTATTTAAACCCAATTTAAAAATTAAAGTAAATACAACTACTTCTGTGGAAAGACTAACTCAGAAACAATATATGACTATTATTATTTTTGGGGTTACTGCTCTTTGCTGGATTTTAGGCGATTTATTGAATGATACCATAACAAATATTTTAGGAATTTCTAAAATAGCTGATTTTGATGCAGTTATTGCAATTTCGGCAGCTGTGTTGATATGTATCGGTAGGATAGCGACTTGGAAAGAAGTGCAGGAAAATACGGATTGGGGTGTGCTGATGCTCTTTGGTGGCGGACTTACACTAAGTGCCATTTTGATTAATTCAGGAGCTAATAAAGCAATGGTTGATGAGATTGTCTTTTTGGTGGAAGGCAAACATTATTATTTAATAGGATTACTCGTTGCAACATTTATTATTTTTCTTACGGAATTTACATCAAATACAGCGAGTGCAGCTTTGCTTGTCCCTATTTTTATTTCCATAGCCGAAGCCTTGAATATGAATCCATTAGGGTTATCGCTCATTATCGGATTGGGGGCTTCGTGTGCTTTTATGTTGCCAGTAGCAACTCCGCCCAATGCAATTGCTTACGGAACGGGAATGGTAAGTCAGCAAGATATGATAAAAGCAGGTTTTGTACTTAATATATTGAGTATCATATTTATATCAGTTATCGCTTATTGGTTTTGGTTTTAGATTTTTTTGACAACTTGTTTTACAATTAGTTATGAAATTTGGCAACCAATTAATATAAATTAAAAATGAAAATTTTACTACTTTCTGATACGCATTCTTATATAGATGATAAAATTTTGGCACACGCTTCACAAGTAGATGAAGTGTGGCATTGTGGGGATTTTGGTTCAGCTAATGTAGCTAAAGCTCTTGCCGAGATAAAACCCCTGCGAGGGGTTTATGGAAATATAGACGGGACAGATATTCGTAGCCAATTCCCTGAAGTAAATCGTTTTTTCTGTGAAGAAGTAGAGGTTTTGATGATTCATATTGGGGGCTATCCTAATAAATATTCGGCATTGGCGAAGCAAGAAATTACTTCCCGAACTCCGAAAATTTTCATTTCAGGACATTCACATATTTTGAAAGTGATGTACGATAAGAATTTTCAGTTATTACACCTAAATCCAGGAGCTGTTGGCAAACACGGTTGGCAGACAGTCCGTACAATGATTCGATTTGAAATTGATAAAAAAGACATCAAAAACATCGAAATTATTGAGTTCCCGAGGTAGTATTTTACTTGTCAAGTTCATTTTTAATTCGTATTAATTCTTCCTCTTCAAAATTATTCTCAGAAGCGGAAAAACTAACGAATTTAACATTTTCGGGCAAGATTAATTTGGTCAATTGATTTTTGGAACAATCCAATATATTTATAGGATTATTACTTAAATCCAGTTTAGTCAATTGGTTTTCTTCACATCTTAGATGCAGTAAATTCGGGTTTTGGCTTAAATCCAATTCTGTTAGTTGGTTTCTTGCACACATTATAACCCATACGAGTGGCTGTTGAGTTATATCAAGAGAAGTTAGTTGATTTCCTGAGCAAAAGACTTCTTTTAATTCTTTGTTATTACTTAAATTTAGCTTGGTTAGCTCATTGTCATTACAGTCCAAAATTGTTAAATCAAGATGATTGCTTATGTCAATATTCGATAATTTATTATTTGAGCAAATAAATACTCTGAGGCTATTATTTTTACTCAAGTCCAATTCCGTTAGTTGATTTTCTCGACAATTCAGTGAATACAATCGGAAATTCTCGCTAACATTGAGGGTAGTTAGTTGATTTTCAGAACAGTCCAAAGACCCTAAACGAATATTTTTATCTACATCTAAAAATTTCAATTGATTTTGCCAACAGTCCAGCACTCGTAAATAGACATTCTGTTGAACATCAAGGTTAAGCAATTGATTTCTGGAACAATCTAATTCTTTTAAATTCTTATTTTTATGAATGTCTATAAAGGTAAGTGAATTTTCTCCACAATATAATTTCTCTAAGAGGAGATTATTACTTACATTAAGTCGCGTTAGTTTGTTTTTAGTACACGCCAATTCTTTTAACTCGGGGTTATGTTCTGTGATAATTGTAGGTAGTTGATTTTCAGAACAAAGCAGCTCTTTTAACAAGATGTTTTTGCCTACATCGAGGCTTTTGAGCAGATTGTTGGAACACATCAGCACTACCAAATGCGGATTTTTTGTTACATCAAGTGAACTTATCTCATTGTGCGAACAGTTTAACTCTTTTATTTTGCCGTAAATAGTTATGGTTTTATGTTTTACGGGGAGTGTAATAGGGGTGTTAAATACCGAAATTTGTTCGTCTTTATCTTTTTTCTTGTTATTATTTAGGTCAATCCAAACCAAATTTTGGTCTTGCTCATCGGCATCTATGAGTAATTGGAATTCTTTGCCTATTTCTTTCTCTATTTTGAAAGTAATTTTAGGTGTTTTGGATAAATTTTGGCTACTTTTACACGATAATATGAATAGAAAGCTACTTATTATGATAGTTTTTAGGTGTGTTTTGTTCATATTTTTAGTTTTTTTTGTAAAAATTAAAATGTTTAGCCTAAAATAATAGCTCCAAAACCCTAAACGAGCTATTTCAGTTCCATTTTTTCGGCAAAGTACTCACAGAAATCACGCATAGTGTCACGCATTTTGGCATCGTCGGTGGCACGGTAAAAAGTGTCGGACATAGCCGAAAGAGTTTGGTAAAAGAACATTTTCATTTCATCTACGGGCATTTCTTTTGTCCAAAGGTCGATGCGTAAGGCTTCTTTATTTTTGGCATCCCAAACCGAAAGGAAGATAGCTTTGGCTTCTTCGTTGTAAATTCCGCCATCTTCGGCATTCCAGAAGAGTTTTTCAGGGATTTTATTTTCGTCTAACGCTATGGTTAGTTGGATATTTGATGTTTTTTTTGACATTATTTTTTCGGTTTATAAAAAGATTGTTTGAATAGTTCATCGGGTTTCATAGATAGCATTTCTATCATTGACATTTGGTTGTGTTTTTTCATAAAAGCTTTCACGATTTGTAGCCCAATGAATCGCCCTACACCACCTGGTGATTCGTTGTCCAATTCCAAATAAAATTTAGAGAAAGGAGCAGGGTAGATGAATCGGTTTAGGAGCTTTTTATCGGTCTGATAAAGCAAATTGCCTTCCACAAAATACCGCCAGATTTGTGATTCGTTTTCCTCTGTCCATTTCCATTTGGTTTTGTCGTATTTTAGGATTTCGGCTTCGGACTTTTTGGGTAGAAGCATCTGCATCAGATAGAGCTTTTTACCTTCATAAATCATATTGTCTAAAAATGTAAGATACTGAAGGCGAGGCACTAATTTGTCCGCAAATGATTCGGCAATGTCTATAACGATATTCTCTTTTGTTAATTCAAACCGAATGTATTTTTGAATATTTTCATAAAAATGATGATTCTCTCCCAGATAGTTATCTATCCCGATAAGTAACAAGCTATCAGCATATATCACACGCGATTGATAATCTACTTCGGAGGTAAGAGTAATTACTTTAGGAGGTTGAAACTTAGGAAAATAGTACGCAATGTGCTGGAATAGATTTTTGATTTCTTTTTTCTCTTTTGTGAAATCCCCTACATTCTTTTGTACTTCTTTGAAAAGTGCTTTTTGGAGGCTATCTTGCTGAATTTCAATCCATTCTTCGTTGGTTATATTTGATGTGAAGAAAAAAGGAAATTCTTTTCGTAATTCAGGGATTTTTTCAGCAGGTGAAGAGAAGAAAAGTGAATCAAAACGTATGGTTTTGACTTCCATTGGTATTTGTGCGATTTCTTTTTCTTTTTTGTCTCCACAAGCCACAAAAGCAAGTAATCCTGCCAGTAGAAATATTTTTTTCATAAATAAATATGCTAAGCTATGGGGCAAATATATTACATATCTGTTAAATAAAAAATGAAAAATAAAAAAACATACTAAACCTTTGCCAAAACAAACGTTAAAATTATCTTTTTTTGTCATAATCAAAGAATTATCCATTTTTCTATTTATATTTGCAACGTCATTTTACCAGAGAAAACACATTGCATCGATGAAAAATATTCAAGGATTTTCAAAACTAACAAAACAACAAAAAATAGAATGGCTTTGTAAAGCCTACTTTGCCGATGATGAAAATGCAGCTTCGCATTTTGAGAAATACCATAATACCGACAAGGATTTGCAAAAATTACACGATGAATTTATCGAAAATACGGTGTCTAATTATTATTTGCCATTTGCTGTGGCTCCTAATTTTGTGATTAATGGCAAAACCTATACTGTACCGATGGCAATCGAAGAAAGTTCGGTAGTGGCAGCTGCTAGCCGAGCGGCTAAGTTCTGGGAAACACGAGGCGGATTCAAAGCTGAAGTACTTTCTACCGAAAAAAATGGACAAGTGCATTTTATGTTTTATGGTGAAAAAAGTGATTTGGAATATTTTTTTAGCAAAATAAAATCTAAAATGCTGGAAAATACTACTCCAATTACCGCAAATATGCAAAAACGTGGTGGAGGAATTACTTCACTTCGATTGGTTGATAAAACAGCAGAATTGGCTAATTACTATCAGCTTTTTGCTACTTTTGAAACGTTGGATGCAATGGGGGCGAATTTTATCAATTCGTGTTTAGAGGATTTTTCTCAAACTTTTCGTCAGGAAGCGGTAAATTATCCTGAAATAGACGGAAAATATGAAATTGTGATGTCTATTCTTTCTAATTATGTATCTGAATGTTTGGTTAGGGTCGAGGTTTCTTGCCCTACGGAGCAATTGGCAATAGCGAACTTAAATGGAAAGGAATTCGCAGAAAAATTTGTCAGAGCTATCGCTATTGCTAATGCCGAAGTACGTCGAGCTACAACACATAATAAGGGCATTATGAACGGAATCGACTCGGTAATATTAGCAACAGGTAATGATTTTAGAGCTGTCGAGGCAGGAGTACACGCCTATGCAGCTCGTAGTGGAAAGTACCAAAGCCTAACAACTGCACGTATCGAAAATGATGTTTTTTATTTTAATATTGAAGTACCTTTGGCATTAGGTACTGTAGGAGGATTGACTAATTTGCATCCATTAGTAAAAACAGCTTTACAGATTCTGGAAAAACCTTCCGCAAAGGAATTGATGCAAATAGCAGCAACAGTAGGATTGGCACAAAACTTTGCTGCTGTAAGTTCTCTTATCACGCTTGGCATTCAGCGAGGACATATGAAAATGCACCTTATGAATATTTTAAATCAGCTGGGAGCCAGTGAATTACAAAAAACATATATAACAAATCACTTTAAAGATAAAACATTGACTTATAGTGAAGTAGTTGATGTTTTCAAATCCATAGAGCATTTGAAGTAATGCTCTTTATTTGTAGAATTTAAAAAAAAATTTCTTATGAAAAAACTTTTCTTATTTATTGCATTTTTGTTTTTACAAAATGCTTTTGGACAAATCATTTCGGAAGAATTTAATTCAACCAGATTAAATGGAAAACGCCAAATAGCGATATATCTTCCAGAGAATTATTCTGTAAAAGAAGCCTATTCGCTTTTTGTAGTATTAGACGCTGCCTCGCTGATGGAGCCTGTAATTTCTACGGTACGCTATTACGAACTTATTCAGAATATGCCTAAAAGTATTGTGGTAGGTGTATTTAATACAGATGAAGATGTCAGCGTTCCCGAAGAGGTAGGCAGACCGATGAATGAAAGTGCTCGTTTTTTCGAGTTCGTTGGAGCAGAGTTAGTCCCTTATATTCGCGGAAAATATGCAATTAACGACCTAAAAGGCATTGTAGCAACTGATGAGGCAGGCTATATGGCAAATCATTATTTACTTAGTGATAAACCCCTATTTAGTGCTGTAATTACACTAAATCCTAAGATACAAGCTCCTCTTGGAGAGCATCTTGCCAAGCAGTTTCTACAAGCCAGAGGATATATGTTCTACTATATGGCTACTACCAATTTGGAAGATGAAGCTACTTATAAGAAAATCAATGATTTGAATACTTTGCTCAAGGGAACGTATAATGAATATGTAAATTATAAGTTTGATAATTTTGAAGGAGCTTCAGCCGAGGCAATAAATCTAATGGGAATTGCCAAAGCCTTTGATTTGCTTTTTGATGTATACAAACCAATAAGTACCAGAGAATTTAAAGAAAAAATCCAACCTTTGAACGAACAAATTTTTGAATACTTAGAAACCAAATACAATCGCATTCAAAAAGAATTGGGCGTAAGAAAGAAACCTACACTAAACGATATTTTTGCCATCTACGATGCTACGCACCAAAAAGAAGATTGGAATTCACTAATTCGATTGGCTGAATTTGTAAAAGCAAACGGATATGTAGAAACAGCAATGCCAAACTTCTTTCTCGGAGAATATTACGAAAAAACGGAAGACTACAAACGTGCTATTCGTGCTTACCAAAGAGCCTATGCCGAGCCGAATATTGATTTTATCAAAGCCGATTTGATTGACGGTCGCATTACAGAACTTAGAAAGAAAACAACTAAAACCAAAGGAAAGACCGAGGAAGAGCCTCTGCCAGAAGAAACTCCATCTGAAGAAACCACTAAGCAAGAAACTCCAACTCCTTAAATTTTGTTTATGAAGGTAAAAACATCGTATTTTTGTCAGAATTGTGGAACGCAGTACAGCAAATGGCAAGGGCAGTGTTACGCTTGTAAGCAATGGAACACCATTGTAGAAGAAGTTCTCCAAAAAGAAGAGAAAAAAGCGTGGCAAGAAGACACTCCCAAAACCAAAAAAGCTCCTAAGTATATTCCTGTTTCTCAGATAAATACACAGCAAGAAGCTCGGCTTAATAGCAATAACAACGAGCTGAATAATGTGCTGGGAGGAGGGATTGTTCCTGGCTCGGTTACACTTTTAGGAGGCGAACCAGGCATTGGAAAAAGTACACTTTTGCTACAAATCGCATTGAATTTGCCGTACAAAACCTTGTATGTTTCAGGGGAAGAAAGCGAAAAGCAAATCAAAATGCGAGCCGACCGCATTCCGCATAAATTGGACAATTGTTTTATTCTTACCGAAACAAAAACACAAAATATATTTCAGCAAATCAAGGAGTTACAACCTGAAATCGTAATTATTGATTCTATTCAGACCTTGCAATCTGATTATATCGAGGCTTCGGCAGGAAGTATTTCTCAAATCAGAGAATGCACTTCGGAACTCATAAAATTTGCAAAAACAACGCATACGCCCGTCATTCTCATTGGACATATTACCAAAGACGGGCATATTGCAGGTCCTAAGATTTTGGAACATATGGTAGATACGGTTCTTCAGTTTGAAGGCGACCGAAATCACGTATATCGCATTTTGAGGTCGCTGAAAAATCGTTTTGGTTCTACCTCTGAATTAGGGATTTATGAAATGCTCAGCAACGGATTGCGGGAAGTTAGCAACCCGTCCGAAATCTTAATTTCTAAAACAGATGAAACCATCAGCGGTACGGCAATAGCAGCTACACTTGAAGGAATGCGTCCGTTAATGATTGAAATACAAGCACTTGTAAGTACCGCCGTTTACGGAACTCCGCAACGAAGTGCCACAGGATTTAACGCCAAACGCCTTAATATGTTACTTGCCGTTTTGGAAAAACGAGCAGGTTTCCGATTGGGAGCTAAGGACGTGTTTTTAAACATCACGGGAGGCATTAATATTGATGACCCAGCCACAGATTTAGGGGTGGCAATGGCGATTTTGTCCTCAAATGAAGATATTGCCATTGAAAAAAATGTCTGTTTTGCTGGGGAAGTAGGCTTAGGAGGAGAAATACGCCCCATACAACGTGTAGAACAACGCATCACCGAAGCCGAAAAATTAGGTTTTACCACTATTTTTGTTTCAAAATATAGCAAAATAGCATTAAAAAGTACGGCTATCCGCATCGTAAAAGTCGCCAAAATCGAAGATGCTATTCAGGAATTATTCGGATAGCGTTTTACATTTTAGGTCAGCTATTGAAAAAAGCGTAAAGTTTATAAAAAAGGGAAATACGATGATGAAATCAACAAAAAATTGCCTGAAAAAAGGCAATTTTTTGTTTTAAAAAACTATTTTTTCTTTTTTCCACTACGGAATAGAAGTACAGCCATTACAATAAATCCGATGAAGACTAATCCAAAAATTCCGATAATGATACTACCAGCCGTGTGGTCATAAAGTGCGATGTTAAGCGTTGTCATATTTTAGTAAGTTTTAATTCGGCTAAGATACAATTTTTAGTGATTTTAGAAAATGATAAATCTCATTTTTTTAATTTTAGATGAATATTTTAATGAATTCATTTGAAAATAATGGCTATTTAGTAGCTGAATATGATGAGGTTATTTGCCTTTACGAAAATAAACCGTATCTTTGCAAGGCTTAAATGTTTACAAATTCTAAATGGAAAATATACAAACAATAAAACAGCGTTTTGGTATCATAGGAAATGACCCAAAATTAAACATAGCCATAGAAAATGCAATTCAAGTAGCACCTACGGATATTTCGGTATTGGTAACGGGCGAAAGTGGAGTAGGTAAGGAGGTGATTCCCAGAATTATACATTCGTTATCTTTGCGAAAGCATGGTAAATATATGGCTTTGAACTGTGGTGGTCTTCCCGAAGGAACTATTGATTCTGAGCTTTTTGGACACGAAAAAGGAGCTTTTACGGGAGCTACTTCCACGCGTAGTGGCTATTTTGAAGAAGCCGATGGAGGAACTATTTTTTTGGATGAAGTAGGGGAGCTACCACTAACTACACAAGTACGATTACTTCGGGTGCTTGAAAACGGAGAGTTTATTAAAGTAGGGTCATCAATCGTTCAGAAAACTAATGTTCGTATTGTAGCAGCGACTAATGTAAATATGTACGAAGCTATAAAAAAAGGACGCTTCCGAGAAGATTTATATTATCGTTTAAGTACGGTGAATATTCATCTACCAGCACTTCGTGAACGAAAGGATGATATTTATTTGATATTCAGGAAGTTTGCTTCTGATTTTGCAGAAAAATACAAAGCTCCACCAGTTAAACTCACAGATGATGCGGTGCGTTTATTGGTAAATTATCCTTGGAGGGGAAATATTCGTGAATTGCGAAATGTTGCTGAGAGAGCTTCCATTATTAAGGAAAAAAATAGAGAAATTTCGGCTTCTGCCTTGCAAAGTTTGTTTGAAAGTCCCTCAACTTTGCCTGCGGTAATAAATACTAACCGTAGTGAAAGTGATTTTAGTAACGAACGTGAAATTCTCTACAAAGTATTGTTTGATATGAAAAACGATTTGAATGACTTGAAGAAACTAACTTTGGAGTTATTGCAAAATGGTAATTATCAAGAGGTTAAAGAAGAAAATAAAGGTTTGATACATCGTATATATGGGGAGAATAATCATTCGGTAGAAGTAACCCCAACGGTTTCTATCATTCCTATGGAGCAAGTACAAACATTACGCGATACTTCTGATAAAGCAGAACATTATGATTATGAGGAAGATATAGAGGAAGAGCCTTTGTCCTTGCAAGATAAAGAATTAGAGTTGATTATCAAGTCTTTAGAACGTAATTCGGGTAAGCGGAAAGAAGCGGCTAAGGAACTCGGAATTTCGGAACGAACGCTTTACCGTAAAATTAAGCAATATGATTTGGATTTATAAATTTACTTCTTTGTAAATAACTGAAATATAGTAAATTATATAAAACTGCTTTTGAAATATATTTCGATTTATGTAAATAATTGATGAAAAATATTTCAAAAGCAGTTTTTTACGTACCTTTGCCTTTTATATATTTGATTTAAATAAAAATACCAAAAAAGCAAATTTCGTAATATTTTAGAAAAATAAAAAATGACCATATCCATTTGGCGTTATGCCCATTTAGCCTTGTCATTGGTGGCATCGGTTTTCGTTTTGATAGCTTCTGTTACAGGAATTATTTTGGCAATAGAGCCGATATCCAATCAATTAAAACCATTTAAAAGTTCTGATTTTGAAGATGTTACTTTGTCTGAAACTATTTCTGTATTAAAAAATAATTATGCTGAAGTGCTTACCCTTGAGGTAGATGATAATCATTTTGTTCAGGTAGAAGTTATTGATAATGAAGAAAATAATTCAGTTTTTTATATTAATCCTAAGACAGGCGAAAAGATAGGTGAGCCTTTCAAACGTTCTGAAATATTTAATTTCTCACAAACATTACATCGTTCGCTTTTTATGGGCAAGGTAGGGCGAGCCATTATGGCGATTGCATCTTTTCTGTTGATGTTGATTGCTTTTTCAGGTATAGTGCTGATTGTCAGGAAACAAAAGAGTTGGAAACGCTTTTTTAACAAACTCGTTAAAGAGAAATTTTTTATTCATTACCACACTTTTTTAGGTAGATTGGCTTTGATACCTATATTTATTATAACATTTACGGGCGTTTATCTTTCGTTGGAAGTTTTTTCGTTATTGCCTACGTATAAATCGGATATTTCTATTGATAATGAGCTTCTTACGGAAGAACCTCGAAAAGAAATAACTGATTTTGAAGTATTTGCTATTCCGCTTTCGCAGGTAAAAAAGTTGGAATTCCCTCTATTTGAAGATGTTGAGGAATATTATCGATTGAAATTGATTGATAAAGAGGTAGTTGTAAATCAGTTTACGGGTGAAATTCTTAGTAAGTCTGACTTTCCTTTTTCACGGATTTTACTGCATTATAGTCATATTTTGCATACGGGTCGAGGCACGATGGTATGGGCGATAGTGTTGTTTTTATCATGTATTGGAATTTTATTTTTCCTTTATTCAGGTTTTTCAATTACTTTAAAACGCAGAAAATCAAAGATTAAGAATTTATTTAGGAAAGAAGATTGCTCATATATTATTTTGGTAGGTTCGGAAGGAGGAACTACGCTTGGGTTTGCCAATTTGATTTACAAAGAACTAATTCGACAAGGAAAAAAGGCGTTTATATCGGAAATGAATGCTTTTTCAGTTTATCCAAAGATGAAACATTTATTAGTGTTTACTTCTACTTATGGTCAAGGAAATGAGCCGATTAACGCTACAAAATTTAAAGATTTATGGGCTAAAAATGCTATCGAAAAGCCTTTTTCGTATGCTGTAGTAGGTTTTGGTTCGTTAGCATACCCTGATTTTTGCAAATATGCTTATCAGGTAGATGAATTATTAAGTCAATCGCTAGTAGGGAAGCCTCTTTTGGAGCTGCATACGGTTAATAATCAGTCATTTGAGTCTTTTTCTTCGTGGGCAAATAAATGGGCTTCAATGCAAGGAATGAATTTGCAATTATCTGCTGATTTAATTTTGAGAAAAAAACGGAGACAATATTCGTTTAGAGTAATTGAAAAAACAGCAATTCAGCACGACGAAACTTTTACCATTACATTACAATCTACTGATAATCTGAATTTTAAATCAGGAGATTTGTTTGGTGTAATTTCTGAAATAGATAAGCGTGAAAGGCTTTACTCTATAGGAAAACTAACCGATGGTAGTATCTTACTTAGTATAAAACGCCATCAAAAAGGTATAGTTTCTAATGCTTTAAATAATTTAAAATCAGGAGATTATATACAAGGAGGGATTCAATCCAATCCAGAATTTCATTTTCCTAAAAAAACAAATCACGTGGTGTGTATAGCTACTGGAACGGGAATAGCTCCGTTTTTAGGAATGATAGCCAATAATGATAAAAAAGTTCCGTTGACACTCATTTGGGGAGGAAAAACAGAAGTTTCTTTTGATGTGTATAAACCGCTTATTTCCAGAGGATTATCTGAAAATAAATTGACAGATTTGCATTTGGCATTTTCCCAAGCAGAAAATAAATGTTATGTACAAGATGTAGTAACTACCCAAGCTAAATTTTTTGCTAATTTATTGAAAAATAATGGAGTAATAATGATTTGTGGTTCGGTAGCGATGCAAAAAGGAGTTACAGAAGTTCTTGAGGAGATTTGTAAAAAGCATTTGCAAAAGCCATTGAGTTATTTTCAGAACAGAAAACAATTCCGTATGGATTGTTATTAGTTTAAATATTTGCTTCTCATTATATATTTTTAAAGATTATTTTTTTGATACAAATCTCTTTTTGTTAGAAATATAGATACTCTTAAAACACAAAACGATTTTTCAACATTTATTGTTGAAAACTATATCAAAAATAATTTGCAAAATCTTAAAATTTTCATAATTAACAATATATTTAGAAATCAAATTGTTATATTTTTACATCTAAAAAATAATTGCAAAAAGGCTATTTTTCAGATTTTATTTCTGTTAATCATTTGTTTTGAATAATGAATTTCTAAAAAAAATCATTTTATTAGTTTTGTGTTGTGTGTTATAGAAATCTTTTAAAGGTTAATAATACTTTTTTTAGGAGTCTTTAGGAATAATGCAGTTTTGTATTAAATTTATTTTTGTACATTTGTCTTGATAAATACGCTTTTTGATATTTAATGGTGTATTTTTTTGAATGTTTAGTAAAGATTTTACAGTAATGAAGACTCGTTTTTTTCATAGCGTTTTAGGTCTATTTGTATCAATTTTGTTTATACATAACGTATATTCTCAGAAGATAGAGTCTATATCGTTAGGGTTTAGTGATGCTTGTGTTTCAGCTACTTATAATAATTTTAGTTTGACTTTTAAATGGGCACCACCTTTACCTAATGCTAGTAACCAATATATTATTGAGTTGTCAGATGCAAATGGTGATTTTTCAAACCCAACAATATTAAAAACAATTACAGATCAGAATACAAATTTTGAAATTTCGACCAATATCCAACTTCCTAATACCGTTTATGGTGATGGGTATAAAATACGTGTGAGTAGTACTAATCCTTCTACTTCATTGGTTAGTAATGCTTTCTCGGCATACTATATGAATGTAACTACTCGATTAAAACTTAATAACGATGTTTCTAACTTGGCACTTTGTCCAGGACACTCTCAAGAAATTTCAGTAGATAAAAATACAGAAAGGGCTTATCGTTGGTATAAGAATAATGTTCTTATCGCAGGTAATACAGGACCTTCATTAGTTGTTTCAGAAACAGGAACTTATTATGTAATGGTGGATTATGGGAATTTCTGTTCAGGTTCTTCTAATTCGCGTTCCAATAATGTGGTAGTTGCCGTGGCTGGTAATACAGGAATGGCTATAACTTCATCTCCTGCCGATGGTAATATATGTAGAGGTCAAAGTGCGACACTAACTGCAAACCGAAAAGACAACACCTATATATATAAATGGTATAAAGATAATGTAGTGGTGCAGCAAGGAGCTGGTCTTGATTCATATACTACGCCTTCTGATGATACAGCGGCGGGGAAATATTACTTAGGTCTTACAATACCAGGACAAGATTGTGAGGAACGAACCAATGTTATTGAAATCAAATTTAAGGAAGACTTCAATGTATCGGCAACTTTATCAGGTAGTGATGTTTTACTACCTGGGGAAACGAGTGTGCTAACATCGCAAACAGACGCTGATAATCCTACTTACCAATGGCTTCTTAATGGAAATGCTATATCAGGGGCTACAGCAGCTACTTACACAGCCTCACAACCAGGTGAATATCAAGTGAGAGTAACGCAAGGTGGAAGCTGTTCAGGTTCAGTAACTTCGGAGAAAATAACGCTTAAAAGCCCAACTAATTTTAATGTAGAAATAAAATACAAATCAGCATCATATCAGGCTTGTTTGTACGATAAAACAGCTTTGACGATTGAAAAAATAGTAGCTCTTACAGCCGAAGGAGAAATAGTAATGGAGCCGTCAACCTATACGATGTTTAATTTTCAATGGTACAAAGGGGCAGAAGCCGTAAGTGGAGCAACAGGTACAGAGATAGCATTAGAGAATACTTCACAAAATGGAATATATTCTTTGCAAGTATCGGCTTCAGGTTATACGATTCCGCGTTCTAATGAACTTTCGATTCAGCTAATTGACGCAAATGCTATCAAACTCAATGAAGGACGTAGAAGTATTGAGTTTTGTACAGGAACAGCTACATTAACGGCAGTTCCAGCAGATGCTACGGCTACATATACTTGGTATAAAGATGGGGTACAGGTGTTGCAAGAAGTAGGTAAACACGAATATGGAATCTCACAAACGGGAACCTATTATGTTTCAATAGTAAAACAAGGAGAAAGTGGATGTCCTGCAGTATCCAATTCTATTGTAGCTATCAAAGATGATGTAACAGCAGGATGGGCATTACAAATGCGAGCCAAAGAGGTTTTCATCGAAGGACGAACCTATACGCTTACTATTTCACATACAATGGCAAACCCTACAATCAAGTGGTTCCGAAATGGAACAGAAATAACTGGACAAACGGGATTGACGTATGTAGTTACACAAGCAGGAAGCTATTATGCAGAGTTAGTGAATGGTGGAACTACTTGCGTGAACGAAAAACGTGTAACGCCTACACAATTCTTTATCGAATTGAAAAGTGTAAAACCTACAATTGGGTTTAAAATGAATCAATCGGGAAATTGTGACGGAACAGCCACACAGACTACGTTAGAACTCCAAAAATTGGAAGGTATTTTGGTAGGAGAAGACCCTATATCACTTAATAGCAGTGATTATGGATTGTTTACATACCAATGGCTTAAAGATGGAGCCGCTATTTCTGGACAAACAAGTTACGGAGGATTGGTGGTCTTAAATGATGGTTCGGTAGGGGATTATTCGCTACAAGCTGTCTATAAGTCTGCAATTACAGAATCCAACAAGCTACGAGTTTCATTTGCGTCAGTACCAGATGTATTTGTATTGTCAAGCAGTCCTAACAATACACCGAGGATATGTACAGGAGGAGAGGCTGTTTTGACTTCGTCTGTATCATCGGCGGCATATTCGTATCAATGGTATAAGGAAGGTGTTGCTATTGCTGGGGCTATAGAAACCACATATAATGCTACAGAGGCAGGGAACTATTATGTTGAGGTTTCTAATGGGTCTTGTACTAAAAAATCTACTGTTGTTTCTGTGGATTATTTAACTTCGGATAGTGTGAAAATGATACGTTTAGATAATAACACACGAATAGCCGACGGAGCTGTTTTTTCAGCTAATAGAGGTTTGGAGGTAAGTGTGCAAGATAGTTCTACGGATTTTGATTATTATTGGAATTCTCCAATCCGTCAAACCTATGGCAGTACAGTTACTATAACCGAAGCAGGAACTTATACCTTAACAGTAACAACAGGAGGTAATTGTGCACCGATAATCCTCTCCTTTACTGTAAAAAATATATATGAAATTAATCAAATACCGAATGTAGTAACTCCTAATGGAGATGGGTATAATGATTTCTGGGAGATTCCAAGTGAATACGTAAATAAAAATAATGTAAGAATAAAAATATATTCTCAAGAAGGAAAAACAATGTTCGACGGAGCAAACTATGATAACAGATGGCCTAATGCAAATACGTTCAAAGATTTAGGTAAAAGGTCATTACTATACCTATATATTATAGAAGTAGACGGAAAAGTTGAAAAAAGAGGAGTTATCACAGTATTTAAATAAATTCGACTAAAAAATAAATTTTTTAGTTAATAAGAGAGATTATGACAAAAAGAAGTACCATATTAATCATTTTTACTTTTTTTCTGCAGTTTGCAATAGCACAACAAGAAACGTATTATTTACCTTATGAGATGCCAGGACATACAGCGGTAAAGTTCAATTCGTTTTTGATGAATCCAGCGTTGCCCGTTTTAGGACAAAGGGAATCACATATAGCGTTGTATCACAGAAATCAGTGGATGAATTTTGAAAATAATTTAAAAATTTATATGGGAACTTATGGTAGAAAATGGTCAGACCAAGAGATGTTTCACGTAATGATTTTCCAAAAAAAGGCGGGAGTCTTTACAAACTATGGAATTTTGGGCAATTACATTCATCAAATAGAATTCTCGGAGGATAATTTTTTACGATTAGGCGTAAATGCAAGTTTTGGGCTTACAGGAGTTTCTAAAAGTGATATAGTGGTAAATAACCCAGGAGACCCAATCTTTGACAATATCTCAAATACAGGAATTTTTAATATTCAGCCAGGGTTTGATGTTAATTTTGGTAAAGTTCATTTTGGTGTAGTAGCAGAAAATTTGATAGATTATGCTATTTCGGCGGGAGAAATGGCGGTTCCGTTTAATGAAAAATCGTTTGTTGGACACGTGATGTATCGCCAGACGATGCCAAGTGCTTCGGGTGTTTTAGAAGAAGCAACTTTGTCTTTAATGGCGAGGGCGAGAAAAAGTTCGGAAAACTTTCAGTTTGGAGGACACGCCATACTTGATATGCCACTAATAGGTTGGCTTTATGGAGGATATGACAGAAAATATGGAGTTTTTGGAGGGTTGGGCTTTAATGTAACCTCTCATTTTAGTGCAAGTTTTGGCTATGAGCAAGGAATAGGTTCTTATGTAAACAATTTAGGAGGGACTTATGAAGTTACTTTGGTATATCAATACGGAGGTAAGCGACATGCCGAAGCAAGAGAGTTAGCCATAGCTAAAAAAGCGAAAGAAGCTGAAATAGAAAGAAAGAAAATAGAAGAAACTAAGCCAGAGACAGTAACAGATTCAGTGCCAAAACAAGAGGTAGCACAAACGCCTCCTCCTACGGTAACACAACCACCTAAAGACCCCGTACGAACCTTGCAAGAGAGAATCAGTGTACAAGAGCATAAGATAGCAAGTGATAAAATTTCGTATGGGTATTATGTAGTGGCAGGGGTATTCCGAAACCCGAAAGGTGCTTACCAGCGATTGCAAGACATACGGGCTTTGGGGATAACAGCTAACGCATTTTTACACCCTCAAAATGGAATGACGTATGTGTATTTCAATCAGTCGTATGACTCAAAAGAAGAAGCAGGAGCATTGATGAGTAAGATGCTCAAACGGCGTGAATTTTCAGATATTAACATTTGGATAATGCAAGTTACCAAATAATAAAGATAAAGAAAATTAAAAATAAAAATATATAAATGATTGACTTTTTCATTCGTTTATAGTGAGAGAACCAATTATATTAAATACTAATAATCAACTTTTATGAAGAAAGTAGTTTTTTTCCTACATTTAGCACTGTTTATAGTGCTTGGCATAGAAAAACTATCCGCACAGAATTATGAAAATTTTGTGCCTCATCGTTATCAAGAGACGGTGAAGGGGGATATGTTGTTGGTAGGTAACTCAATCTTAAATGTGGGTAATACTCGTCCAGCAAACTCAGCTTATACTGGAAGCCACAGTACTAATTCTGGGATAAATTTGCAGTATGCAGATGTGGATGGAATAGCTAGTACCTTTAACTCAAGCTCAGCAAAGGTTACTAACCCCAATACACGAACAGCTTGTTTGAAGGTAAAGAAAGCGTACCTTTATTGGGCTGCTGCCTATACGCAAGAGCGAGTGAATAATCAGACGAACCCTCGTCTTGAACGAAGTAAGTTTGGTCAGGTGAAGTTCAAAACACCCAATCAAGCGGCGTATGCAAGTTTGACAGGAGAGCGAATTTATGACGGAAATCATATAGTAAGTAGTCGTCCTAACCCCAATGATGCTCAGCGTGCCTATGTGTATATGGCTGATGTAACCTCTTATGTAGAGACTGAAGCTGCTGGGCGTAACGGAGCTTTTGACGGGGACTATACGGTTGCTGATATGATGGCTCCTTATGGGAATGAAACTACAGGAGTTGGTTATGCGGCTGGCTGGACATTGATAATCATTTATGAAGATCAAATGCAACCAAGCCGACACATCACATTGTTCGATGGATTTTCTGCTATAAATAATGAAAACTCAAGTTTAGAAATCCCAATTACTGGATTTCAAACAATTCCTTCGGGGTCGGTAAGAGCTAAATTTGCTTTTGCAGCCTTGGAAGGAGAGTTGGGTATTCCTGGTGATATGTTACAGATGAGACGAAATAGTACTTCGCCTCTTGTGAGTATTGATGTGCCAGGAAGAACTTCTACTGGTTCAAATCCTAACTTTTTCAATAGCCAAATTACAAATCAAACAGGGGCTAACCTTAATAGAAATCCTGCAAGTACGAACTTGTTAGGATTTGATGCAGGTATTTTTGATGTCCCCAATGCAGGTAATTCTTTGATAGCGAATGGGCAAACTTCTGTAATAATACGCCCTTCAAATCGTTTTACGTGGCTTGGTCAAGATGCTTTCTTCCCTTTTATAATGGCGTTCAATGTGGAGGTAATTGCTCCTGTGATTGACTTGGAGAAAAAAGTCTATAAAGTATCGTCCAATGCAGATGTTACAGGTGGGTCGGTAAATTTGGGAGATGTACTCCGTTATGAAATACAATTTAGAAATTCAGGCAATGACAACGCTCGTGATTTAGTAATCACAGATAAATTGCCTAATAATTTGATTTACAATGATATAATCTCATCTGTAAGATTGTCATGGGATAGTACTCCTGTACAACCTACGGATTATGAGTATAATGCAACTACACACGAAATCAAGTTCAAAATTCCTAATAATATTGTACAGAAAGGGCAAACAGCTTGGCATAAAATATCGTTTGAGGTGCAAGTGCCTCCTACGTGTAATGATTTGCGAGATGCTTGTTCTAATGAAATAGCAAATATTGTTAATGCACGCTATTTCGGGGTAGAAAATAAATCGACAGATGGCTTTACTGCAGAAAGTGTTGTTTCACATAAAGATTGTGAAGGAAATCTGCAAGGACCATCTACATTTATTGCCGATTTAGGAACTTGTGCGAGCCAGTCTCAAGAAGTTCTTTGCGAAAGAACACTTAATTTGGTGGCTGGTGCTAATTTTGATACATACGTTTGGTACAAAGACGGTGTACTTATTTCAGGAGCGAATGCACAAACATTGACAGTTTCAGAATCAGGTACATATCGTGTAGAAAAGAAAAAAGCAGGTTGTGCTGATATGGCTGAAATAATTCAGGTAAGATTGCACGATGCTGCTTTGGCTGTAAACCCAATTAATCAATACGCTTCAGAAGTGCTTCGTTGTGGAAATGACGGTTCTGATTATCCTCAAATTTATCTTTGTGGAACGAATTCGTCTAGAATTCTAAACCTAAATGTAAATGGAGCTTTGAGCTACAAATGGGAAAGACGAAGCGAATCATGTGCCGTACCTCCTACACATCCATTAGAGTGTCCTGTTCGTGATAACTATGGATGTTCTTGGACACAAGTACACGCTGGAAATAGCTATAACGTATCACAAGCAGGAGATTACCGAGTAGAAATTACTTACAATGGTGGCTGTGTGGCTTTGTTCTATTTTAAAGTAACAAAAATATTGTTAGACCCAGTTGTAGAGGTACGCGATATGATATGTGGGGCTCAAGGTAGAATTACAGTAACCCACCCAGCGGCAGGTTATGAATATGCTTTAAGAAATAGTGCAGGAACTCAAATACAAGGATATCAAGACAGTAATACATTTACGATTGCAAATCCTGATTCGTATGTAGTATTAATGCGTCAAAAATTGGCTGCAGGAGCTACTTATTCTGCTTGTGTATTTGAGGTAAGACGCTCAGTAATTCAAAAAGACCCTGTGCTTACCGTAGTGCCTACTCCTTTGGCATGTGCCAATTCAAAAGGAACACTACGAGTACAAGTAACGGACGCATATCCTCCGTACACGTATACTGTCAGAAGGAATAATGCTACGGGAGCTATTGTGGCAGGAGCTACGGCTACCAGCACTTCCGATATTACTTTCACTGGGCTTGATGATGGGCTTTATTATGTGGGAGTAACCACTCCTGAGTGTTCACTTTCAGATACGAAAGAAATAACTAAAATACCTCCAGTACAAGCAAGGGTAACGATTAAAAGCCATTTGATGTGTAATGGAGCAGGAGTAATTCGCGTAGATGCTTGGGATGGTACACCTGGTACAAGCTATGGATATAGTATTGACGGCGGAGCTACGTATTTCTATAATTACACGGGTTCGTTCTACGAATTTACAGTTTCCAACCCAGGAACTTATACTATCAAAGTAGTAGATGCCAATGGCTGTGATGTTACAGTAGTTTCTGACCCTATAAGAGCGGCTGTTCCTCCTACATTTGCTACCACAACGAGGTTAATTGATTGTGGTTCTAAAGGAGCAATAGAGTTTACTAGTGTAACAAATCCTGAAGGATATTTCCTCAGATATAGTGTTGATGGAGGAACTACCAGCCAATTAGGAACCGTATTCACAGGATTAAACCCTGGTGCTACGTATACACCTACACTTATTTATAGTACAGGTTCAATAAGCTGTACTGTTACTTCAACAGTAACCTTGCCTCCAGCTACTTCAGGAAGTGTAATGGCTTCAGCGGGAGTTGCGGAATTAATAGGTTGTGGTTCAGGAACTAATGTAGACAAAGCGAGAGTGCGTATCACAAACGTACGAGGTGGACAAGCTCCTTATCAATTTAGTTTTGATGGTGGAGCTACGTGGACAAATACCCGCGAAATGTGGTTATTGCCAGGTACATATACAGTTATAGCTCGTGATGCAGTAGAGTGTGAACACAGAACGCAAGTAGTTGTAGACCCTCGTCCTGTAAATCCTGTATTTACGCATAATGTAACTTATAATTGTGATGGTACAGGAAATATATCAATCGCAAATAACCAAAGTACTTATACTTATACATATACTTTGGGAGGAGTTACGACAACAACTTCTAACTTCAATAATTTACCTCCTGGGGAGTATACAATTACTATTGGTTATGGAGATATAAGTTCGCCTACATTTAATGAGTTATTCTTAGAGGACTTTGGTGTAGTGCCAAGCAATCCTACCAGAGATAACACACCAAATACGACGACACCTTATATTAATAGTAGGTATTTCTTTGAGGTACAGAGCCGTGATATTAATGGAATTTATGCAAATCATCTTCAGTTGGTAAGTGGTTCTGTACGTGTATTAGATGGCTTTGGAAATCCTCAAGGAGCAGGTTTCAATGTAGCTGCTACAATGTTAAATGATGGAGAATATGTAGTTACAAATAGGTTAGAACCTAATAACCCTGCTTGGAGATATCCTAATGACCCTTCAGGTTATGGACCTAATGGACGAATGCTTTTTGTAAACGTAGGAGACATTTTAGGAAGTGAAGGAGCTATTCTGTATCAACGTGTGATGAATGATGTACTTCCGAATCAGCCTATTGAGTTTTCAATCAAAATGTTTAACTTGATTAATGCAACAGGAAGTAATCCAGGAGCCGCAAATCCTGATTTAACTGTTGAGTTATATACAAGTGAGGCTGCAATAGCGGCTAATACTCCGATATTCTCTCAGTATATAGGTAGTCCACCTAAGAGTACACATAGTAATGATTGGTATACTTATTCATATCAGCTTAACCCAGGAAATAATACTACATTATATGCAGTATTGCGTTCAGGTAGTTTGGTAAGAAATGGTAATGATGTGGTAATTGATGATATTCACTTATATCAGTTACCAAGAATGTGTTCTTTCCATGAAACGGTAAAAGTAACCATAGAGCCAGATAAAGCCTTCGGGGTAGGTAATGGAACATCTACGGATATTCTATGTAATGATGCTAATAATGGAACGTACCAAGTAGCTTTAAGAAATACAGCTACAACGGGATATTGGGTGTCAAGAGATGGAGCTCCTTTTGTACAAGAAACTGCCAATCCGTTTGTTTGGACAGGTATTGGTGGAGGTGCTCATACAGTAACTTTCCGTTACGGACAAGATACCGCACATTGTGAGGTAGTGAAAACATTCACAATCAATAATCCAAGTGCGATTGTAATTGCACCAATAGCAGATGTACATTTGGGCTGTAACCCAGCGAGTGTAAACCTAACAATAGTAGCTTCGGGAGGAATAGGAGCATTACGATATGCGATTACACAACCTGACGGTACTACAATCAATCAAAATACACCTAACTTTACGATAACACAAGCAGGAACGCATTCGCTTACAGTTACCGATGCGAATAACTGTCCTGCAACAGTTCAATTTAATGTAATCCAAGCTCCTACACCTACGGTAGCAGTTGCACCTACGTCTAACTATTGCGTATCGGCAGGTACACAAGCACGTATAGATGTTACTGTAACTAACGGAACAGCTCCGTTTACATACGCTATCAACGGAAGTGTAAGAGCCACAACTTCCGATGCAAATTATTCATTTGCAGGGCTTACACCAGGTACTTATACAATGACTGTAACGGATAGTTATGGTTGTGTGGGTACTTTGGTAGAAACGATTCAGCCAGAACTTAGAGTAAATGGGGCAGCCGTAGAAAAAGAAATTACGTGCGACCCAGTTCCTGTAGGTAGAGGTATTATCAAAGTGAGCCTAACGGGAGGTTATGCACCTTATCAATATGCAATAATTAAAGATGGTACACAAACTGTAGTAGCTAGAACTTCGGTAGGAGGAAGTGAAATCACTTACCAAACTGATCAAGCAGGTGTGTATACTATCCGAATATATGACAACAGAGGTTGTGAAACAAGTACAGCATTGACATTGACAGCCCCAGTACAGCCTACAATTACTTATACTAAAACAGATATTAATTGTTATGGAGAAAGTACAGGTGCTATCGTTGTAAACGTTTCGGCAGGAGCAGCCCCTTATCAATACTCTCTTAACGGAGTGAATAGAGGTTCGCAAAATACATTTAATAATTTAATAGCAGGAACGTACACAATTACAGTTACAGATGCTAAAAATTGTGAGACATCAGAAGTTGTAACGATAACACAACCTACGGCTCCATTGGCTATCAGAGCGGTGATTACAAAACTAATCAGTTGCGACCCTACAGCCGATAGAGCAGAAGTATCTTATTCAGTATCAGGAGGAACTCCAAATTACAATGATAATCAAGGAGGAGCAAATTATGGTACAGAAACAAGAACAATAAGTTTAGGAGTAGGTACACATAATATTACAGTTACAGATGCGAATGGCTGTCAAACACAAACCACAGTAGAAGTGCCAAACAGACCAGCTCCGCCTACTGTAAGTAGTACACCTACTATCGCCTATAATTGTGAAGGAAATGGTTCGTTTACATTGAACCCTACTCCAGCTACATTTGATTATACCTATACATTTAATGGAGTAACAACCACTACTAATACCTTTACAAATGTGCCACCAGGAGTACATCAAATAGGTATCCACTACGTACAGAATAATGTAGGAGGAAGTACATTGGATTGTGGTTATACGATGACTATTACTGTAACGGTAGCTGATAATCAAGAGTTTAAATCAAGCGTTGCAAACGTGGTTAATGCAAGTTGTGCAGGAGTAAGTGACGGACAAATAACGCTCAATGTACAGAATTATGGTTCAGGTTATACATATAGTGTAGATGGCGGTGCTTCGCAAAATGGAAATGCAGCTACACTTACAATACCAAATCTATCAGCAGGAACACACACTATTACATTAGTGTATGACACTTGTACGGTATCTGTTTCAGCTACAATAACTGAGCCTGAATCATTGGTAGTTACACCTACTATCACTGTACCGGCTAAATGTAATAATAACCAACGTGCTACTGTAACATTGCAAGTAGCAGGAGGTACTGCACCTTACTCTTATACATTTGGTGGAGTAACACGAAACTCAAATGTATTCACACAAGTACCTGTTGGTACACATACATTTACAGTAACAGACAGAAATGGTTGTTCTACTGCTGTTCCTGTAGTAGTAGAAGCTCCGAAAGTAGTAACTTTCACAGCTACACCTACGGCTTGTTATTCAGGTAATAGTGATGCTGAAATAGTAGTAACAGTTACAGGAGGAAATGGAGATTATAGATTTAGTATCAATAATGGAGCTTGGCAAACCCCTGCATCTACAAGTTCATTGACTTACACCTTTACAGGATTGCCTTCGTCATCTACGGGGCATATCATCAGAGTGGAAGATGGCTTTGGCTGTCAATCAATGACTACCGTAGTGATTTACCCACGATTGGTTGTTAGTACCAAAGAAACTTCAGTAAGTTGCCATAACGGAAGAATTGAGGTTACAGCTTCGGGAGGAAACGGAACATATCAATATGCCTTTGTTCCTTCTGGACAAACAACAGGTATTATGTATGGAAATTCAAGTACATATACCGTAACTACGGCAGGTGCTTATGATGTGTATGTACAGTCGGCAGCGTGTGTGTACTCGACTACAGTAACTGTGGCTCAAGCTACTACGGTATCTTTCACAGCTACGGTTAAAGAGCCTAATTGTTCTGGCTATACAGGAAGTATTGGACTTACTAATATTGTTGGCGATGCTCCATATACATTAAACTTGTATAATACAACAGCTCCAACTACACCTGTGGTAACAGTACCAAATTATATCAATACAGAATATGAGTTCGTGGGCTTAACAGCCAGCAATACTTACATAGTTGCCGTAACAGACAGATATGGTTGCGTACATTCTCAAACTTTGACAATTAATGATAAACCACAATTAACCGCCATATTAGATGGTGTGGCAACAGGTTGTGTTATTTTAGGACAAAATGTACCTGTGGCATTGACGGTTTCTCAAACATTGATTGATACGTATGCAGCTCCAAACTATAAGTTAGAATACAGTATTGATGGAACTACTTGGAATGCTATCACAGCTACGGTTACGACATTTACAGACCAAGTAGGTAATAGCTTTACGCCACAGCTTCGAGTGCTTGATGCAGCAAGTAATATCGTTTGTTTACAAACACTTGACCGATTTGTAGTACCGTTCCCATTAAGTGAATTGGCAGTAGCTACTGATTTAGAAACTGGTTTCACAGGAACTTGTACACCAGGAGGCTTTACCGTGTTAGTAACGGCAACAGGAGGTATTTCTACGACGTATCATTTTACAATGGATGACCCAACGGGGGCAAGTCCAAATTGGCAACTATCAAATGTACCAGGTCGTCCAGATCAATACAGATTCCAAGGACTTACACCAGGACGTACGTATGTATTCTATGTAAGAGATGCTTCAGGTTGTATCCAGCAAAATGAACACGATATATATGAAAATTATATACCACCAGTAAAAGTGGTAGGTAATGTAACTCCTATCTGTTTTGGAGCAGGAACAGGTTCTATTGACTTTGTGATAAGCAGAACAGCTACATCTACAACGACAGCTACTCACTTTAATTGGGTAGTTATCAATAAAGCTACAGGAGCTACTGTGGCAAGTTCTGCAACACCAGCAACAATGCCAGTACCTGGTAGCTCTACAACAATTAACGTTTCTAGTTTGCCTTTAGGTACATACTATATGGAAATTACAGAAATAGGAACAGGTTGTGAATGGGCAAGTGCTGATGTAAATGTTTACGAACAAACAGAACTAAACGGAACACCAAGAAAAGTACGTGATATAACTTGTGAGACACCAGGATTATTAGAAATTGAAAATCCTTACGGAGGTGGAGGTACGTATGTATTTGAACTTACCAGCCCTGCCTTTACACACACAATGACAGTATCAAGTACTGTTATTCAAATACCAATGTCGACTATTAGTGCGACAGCAACTAGTATCTCTATTGATGTAAGAATGATAGACCAGTATGGCTGTGATAAATATTTAGGAAGAGTAAATATAGGAGTAGCTTCACCAACTCCAACGCCTACGGCAATTCCTAATAGTTGCGTAGAGCCATTATCTATCAGGGTAACTCCTACAGGAGCAAACTATCAGTATGCAATTAGAGAAACTTCAAGTACTACTTGGAGCCAATGGCAAGTAAGTGAAGTGTTTACAAACCTTACAGCAGGTACATACGAAGTAGCATTGCGAGATATAAGTACAGGATGTGTGGCTTCAAGTACAGCAGTAACGTTGTATACTAAGATAGAAGCTGAGGTAACGCAAAATGCCTTATTAGGTTGTGGAACAACAGCATCAGCTACTATTCAGATAAAAGCATCTGAGGGTTCAGGAAATTACGAGTATGCGGTATCGGGAGCAACAACTGTAGCACGAACTGCCTTGCCTTCTGCAACATATACTTTAACGGCAGCAGTAGCAGGAACGTATGTAATTAGCTTGTGGGATGCTGATGCAAGTGCTTCTACTTGTCCGCCATTGACATTTACGGTAACGGTAGCACCTCCAGTATATCCAGCCTTTACAGCAAGTACGGTATCAGTTACTTGTCACGGATATACTGACGGAATGATATTGATTAATGAAATCAATACAGGGGCTCCAACAGTTACGTATACATTAGTAGCAGGTTCACCAACAGCAGCTACATACAGCTCTACAATACGTGGATTTGCAGGACTTTCAGCAGGAGCTTACACAGTTAGAGCTACTTCAGCCAACGGTTGTGCAACAGAAACAACTGTAACAGTAGAAGAACCTGACCAAGTATTTGTAGACCCAGGAGCAGTAAGTGTAACACAGTTTGGTTGTGCATCAGGTAATAGCCCTGAAAGTGCAGTAGTAACTATCGACCCTACTAAGGTAAGAGGAGGAACACCGCCATATAGCTTTGTGATAGCATATAACAGCCAAACAGTAACAGGCACTACGCTAATTACAAATGACCATACAGGAGGTACAGTTACTATTACGGTAACAGATGCCAATGCTTGTACGCCACTTAATATAACGACAACTCGTATAGAAAGATACGACGCATTAACAGGTATTGGTATCAATGTAACTAACCCAATAGCTTGTGGAACTACATCAGGAGAAACAGTAGATGTATTAGTTACTTCGGTTGCTAATAATCCATTGAAACTTCAATATGTAGAAAGTGCTACTACGCCTTCAACTACAGCGGCTTGGCAACCTTCAAGAACGTTTACAAACCTTGCAGTAGGATTGCATACATTCTGGGTAAGACACATTGATACAGGCTGTATGACATCGGTAACACACGAAGTGAAAGAGCCTAACACCTTTACAATAGATAACTTTACGATTGTAAATCCAGTAGTTTGTATAGGAAGTTCGGCAGTAGTTACCTTTGAAATTCAAAATACAGCTACGTATACAGGAACATACAATGTAACTGTACCAGGAACACCAATAACAGCAAGCAGAATAGGTTCAGGAGTTGTTACTCTTACAATTCAAGCGGGTACATACACGTTAAGTGTTACGCAAGCCTCTCACCCAAGCTGTACGAATGAATATCCGTTTACTGTTCCAGGACCTACTGCTGGTTTAACAGCTACTGTAACAGTTAAGAATATTACTTGTGTACCAGGTAATGACGGAGCTATAGAGGTAATCAATGTAACAGGAGGTTGGGGCGGTTATGAATACCGAATCACACCAGCTACTACATCAGTGCCAACGGCTTGGGGTACGAATCCGTTATTCAACAATCTGGCAGCGGATACATACCGAATAGAAGTTCGTGATTCAGGAGGTTGTGTGTATACAATTACACAACAGCTATCTAATCCTACACCGATAGTTCCTACTTTGGCAGTTTCAGCACATAATTGCGTAGAAGGAACGGGCGTACTTGTAGCGACGGCTTCAGGAGGAGAAGGAAATAACTATTCATTCCAATTAATAAAAGATGGAGTGAACTATGGTTCGGCAATAGGTACAACCAATACCAATACAGTAACCTTCTCTAACTTGTCTTCAGGACAATATGAGGTAGTTGTATTTGATACGTGGGGTTGTGTTGCTACATTGACTACACCAGTTGTATTATACGAACCTATTACTAATGCGAATGTTAGAATAGACAAAGAGATTACGTGTACATCTCCGCAAGGAGCGAATGTTACGGTATTGCATCAAGGAGGTAACTCAGGAAATATTACTTATGTGGTAACTCCGCCTTCAGGTGCTGCAATAACACAAAGTAATAATCCTGTGTTTACGAACTTAGCCACAGCAGGAGTTTACACAGTAACTGTTACAGATAATGTTACAGGTTGTCCGCCAGTAGCGACTACCTTTGAGCTTACAGCTACTATAAATGCAACATTTACATATACACAAACCAATGTAAGCTGTAATGCAGGAAATGATGGCTCAATAGGAGTAATCGTGGATAATACACAAACGCAGTTAGACTATGTAATTAGAGTAACAAGCACCGTAGTAGGCTTTACTACGCAATCGCGAACAGTTACAGCAGTACCAGCTACACATTACTTTAATGGATTAAGTGCAGGAACTTATGTAGTAACGCTTACTTCGGCAAGAGGTTGTGTACATACTGAAACTGTAAATATTACAGAACCTACAGCACTTGGCGTAACAGCTGCGGTAACTACTCAGTTTGCTTGTGATGCTTCAAATGTACCACAAGAGGCTGTGATACAAGCTACAGTAACAGGAGGAACAGCTCCGTTTAACTATAGTATTGATGGAACGAATTTCAATAATACTACAGGAACATTTACAATAACAGATACTGGAGTAGCACAGAATATCACAGTATATGTGAAAGATGCAAATGGTTGTGAAATTAATACACCTATAACAGTAAATCCATTACCGAAGATAACAAGTGTGAATGCTACTCAAGTTACGGCTGTCACTTGTCAAGGACCTGAAGTAGTGAGAATTACCATAGCAGGAGGTTCTGGAGCAGGTTATGTGGTTGAAGCAACATCAATTACAGGAAGTGTGGTAACACCAGCTACACAAACACTACCTGCAGGCACACAAACCGCAGACTTTAATCTGCCAGAACCAGGACAATATGAGTTTAAAGTAACTGATACTGGAACAGGATGTTATACAACAACGACTTATGTGGTTAATCCTTATAACTTAATGACAGTAACAGTAACACCAAGCAAAGCCGTATCTTGTGCAGGAACTGCAGACGGAGAGGTAACTCTCAGAACTGTAAGCTATACAGGAACTTACACTTGGGAAGTACTTGACGCAAATACATTGGCTCCATTAACGCCTCCTAATTCAGGAACAGTTAATTCACCAGTATTTGCAGGTGTGGTAACTACTACGATAACAGGTTTACCTGAAGGACAATTTATAATACGTATTGTTCAACAGAATACACCATTCTGTACAGTTACTTCTACAATAGTACAAGTAGCTACACCAGGAAGTCCATTGACAGTAACATCTACTTTGGCAAATCCATTGACTTGTGCTGGAAATGACGCTGTTATCAATGCTCAAGCTCAAGGAGGATGGGGAGAACACCAATATCGATTAGACATCAATGGTACTGCACATCCAGTATACGGAACATATACTACAACAGCTGCATTTGCAGGGTTGAGTGCAGGTAACTATACTATTTGGGCAAAAGATAAGGAAGGCTGTGAAACATCTACGACAGTAGTACTTCAAGACCCAACTCCGATAACTGTTAGTTTAACACCAAGTGTAACAACATTAGCTTGTTACGGAGACAAAACAGCAAGTGTTACAGCTACGTTAACATCGGCAGGAGGAAGTGGTAATTACAAATATATACTACTTACCCGAACAGCTTCAGGAACTGTGATAGAATCAGGAGCTCAAGATAGTCCTACATTTACAGGCTTAGGAGCAGGTGAGTACGCTGTAAGAGTGATAGATGGCTGGGATTGTGATGCAGAATCAGCTTATATAACAATAGCAGAACCTACACAAGTACAAGTACAAGCGGCTATCACACAACCATTGACTTGCTTGCAACAAGCACAAATTACCGTAACGGGAATGGGAGGTTCTGGTACAGGTTATGTATTTACTGTTGCCTCATCTACAGGAACTATAACTCCGTCAGGTACAGGAGTGTACTCAGCAGGACCAGGTAGATATGTATTCACGGCAGTAGATGGTAATGGCTGTCCATCAGGATTATCTAATGTAATAGAAATATATCCGATAGAGGCTTTAGGATTAAATGTTGATACAACGGCAGCTTATGTGAAATGTAATGGAGATAGTTCTGCTACAATTCAAGTTGAGGCTTACGGAGGTTTAGGAAACTATCAGTATGAATTGCTTAATGCTTCAGGATTGTCATTGACACCACCAGTTACAAATACAGATGGTATATTTACAGGACTTGCAACAGGAACGTACAATGTGAAAGTAACCAGCGTAGATTGTGAATATACAACGACAACACCTGTCGTGATTAACGAAGCTCCACCGTTAGTGGTAGTAACAGCTACAAGCACTAATGAAACTTGCTTCGGTGAAAACGATGGTACTATCAATGTAGAAGTTACAGGAGGTACAGGTACGATTACGTATGCTATTTCACCTCGTTTAGACCGAGTAGTAACAGCTGAATATATCCGAGCTCAGAAATTCGAACCAGGTAATTATGTAGTGATAGCACAAGATGCAAATGGATGTACGTTAGAGTTCAACTTTAACATTATAGCAGCAAGCCAAATTAGTGTAACGCTTGTTACTTCAACAGATGAAACTTGTTTGGGTAGCAATGATGGAACGGCTACAATCACAGTTACAGGAGGTGTAGCACCGTACTCTACTGCATTCAATGATAATTCGCCTACGGCAAATTGGGTACAAGGTAAGTTCTTCTATGATAACTTGCCAGCAGGTCAAAACCACACAATTTTCGTAAAAGATGCGAATGGTTGTATTGCACACGTAATAATACCTGAAATCAAACCAGGGGTAGATTTACAGTTATCAGCAGAAGCGACACCTGAATGTACAAATAACAATAATGTGATAAACAATCGCATTGTGGTATCAGTGAATCCGCTTCACGCATCGCAAGTTACCTACGCCTTAGATGGAGGCACTCCTCAATCAAGTAATATCTTTAATGGAGTTACAGCAGGAGTACATACTGTTACAGTATCTCACACAGGTGGTTGTGTACAAGAAGTACCGGTAACAATGCCTCATTATGACCCATTATCGGTAGTATCAAGTACAACAGAAATAACTTGTAACAATGCTAATGATGGAGTAATTAATTTCCAAGTAACAGGAGGTTCGGCAAGTTATACTTATACAATTACACCTGCTCAAGGAAACTTTGACCCAGTAACACAGCAGTTTACAGCGTTACCACCAGGTAATTATACAGTAGCAGTTCGTGATAATGTATTGGGCTGTATGGTAACAGGTAACTTTAACTTTGTAAATCCAGACTTGTTAACTATAACAGCAGGTAGTGTAAGTGAAACTTGTTACGGAGATAATGACGGACAAATCCAATTTACAATCAGTGGAGGTAGACCTACATATAGTTATGTACTTACAAATGCACAAGGACAAACAGTAGCTTCTGCAGGTGGAATAGGAACAGGACAGCAAGTTACTCAAACAGGACTTGCACCAGGTACATACGTACTTACTTATGTAGACCAAGGAGGAGTTTGTACACAAACTGAAACTATTCAAGTAGGAGCAGCTCCAAACCTACAACCTGTGTCATTAGAAGTTAAGTATGAATGTACAGCTACAACGCCGTCTAATTACTTGGAAGTAGTGTTTGATAATACGATTCTGAACCAAGCAAATACGTTCTATGCTTTGAATAGCACTAATATTGCAGATGCACAAAGCTTTACAGAATTCAATGGTTATGTAGGTATTATCAGAAATCTACCAGTAGGTAGCGACCACTATATCACGATATTCTATAACTCTTGTAGTTATACGATTCCTGTAAGTCAATACTTTGATGTGGAAGATTACGAAGCTCTGACATTACAAAATCTGTCAGACCCTCAACAAATGAACCAAATTAAAGTACAAGCAAGCGGAGGAAAAGCACCATACACATACTATTTCAATGGTAAAACAAGTAGTGATGGTAACGAGTACTACGTTTCACTATACGACCCAGGATATACAGATGCTAATGGACGTGTAATTAAGCAAGTTTTAGTAACAGTAGTAGATGATTTAGGATGTACACAAACATTAACTATTGAGAAAGAGTTTGTTGATATTTACATACCAAATTATTTCACACCAAATGGAGACGGAAATAATGACGGTTGGTCGCCACGTAATACACGAAGCTATCCAAATATTCAGACAGATATCTTTGATAGATACGGACGAAAAGTAGCTACAATCTATTACAACGAAACTTGGGACGGAAAATACCAAGGACGTGAGTTACCAACGGGTGATTATTGGTATATCGTTCGTCTGAAAGAAGATAGAGACGATAGTCGAGAATTTATGGGACACTTTACGTTATTCAGATAATTGAATAATATGTGAAATGATAAAACAAGGCTCAAAATCTACAGATTTTGAGCCTTGTTTATATTTCTAATTAATAAGTTGTAGAAAAATGTTGAAAAACGTTTTCGTTTTTGTTGGAAAATATGTATTTTTGGTATCTATTTTGGATTATTTGAAAATGAGATGGATTTGTATACTATTTTTTCTAACTTGTTATAGTCTTTTTTCACAAGAGCAGCGTTCTATTTCTACGGCATTTCCATTTTTACTTCTCAGCACAGATGCGATAGCTTCAGGGAAGGGAGACATAGGGATAGCCTCGAAGCCCGATGTTTTTTCACAACATTGGAATTCTGCAAAATATGTTTTCAGTGAGCATCCGATGAAAATAGGAATGGGGTATACACCTTATCTGAATAGTTTAGTACGCGATATTTTTTTAGGAAACATATCGTATTATTGGAAAAATAATCGTAGTGCGTGGGCTACGAGCTTGAAGTATTTCAGTATAGGAGACGTTACTTTAACTCAGGATTTTGGGAGCGAAACCTATATTTTGGGAGATTTTCGTCCTGCCGAATTTGCTTTTGATGTATCTTACAACTTAAAACTAAGTGAATATTTTGCTATGGGAGTGCTAGCACGTTATCTGCGTTCCGATTTACGTTTACCTACCGATGAGAAATCAGTAGGAAGTGGATTTTCGTTTGATATTTCTGGATATTATAAATCAAAAGAACATCTTTTAGGTAAATATTTTGGTAAGTATGCTTTTGGTTTTCAGCTTTCTAACATAGGAAAGAAAGTAAAGTACGATGATTTGGGCAAGGAATTTTTTATTCCTACCAATTTGAAAATAGGAAGTATGTATTCTTTACAAACAGAGATGCTTAATGAGTTTTCTCTTTTGGTAGAATTTAATAAATTACTTGTGCCTACTCTTTCTCAAGGAAACGATGATGTTGATTTTTTGCAAGGCATATTTAAGTCATTTTCAGACGCTCCTAACGGATTTTCTGAAGAATTACAAGAGATATCGTGGGCGTTGGGTTTCGAATATGTCTATGATAAGTCTTTATTTTTACGTACAGGTTATTTTAACCAGCATAAAAATAAAGGCGATAGAAAATACATAACTTTAGGAGCTGGATTTGCAATGCGTAGTTGGCAATTGGATTTTTCGTATCTAATTCCTACAACTCAAACAGAAAATCCTTTGCGAAACTCATTAAGAGTTTGTTTGCAATATTCGTTTTAGTTATAAGAGTTTTTTTTGTTCTAAAAATGAAGAGAATAATAGTTAAAAATTTTGTAAAATATATGTAAACTATTACCTTTGCAAAGGTGTGATACGATGCTGATATACAAAATAATAAAGTATGGCTTCTTTTAAATACTACTATATTCACTTTTTCTTTTATTTGCTTTTTCTCTCGCCATTTTATGCTCAGACATTGGATTTGGAAGGGATTGATAAGCAAATTGTAGAGAAGTTCCAGCAGCCTCCATTGTCTGTCGCCGGAAGTTTTTCTGCGAGTGGAGTATATTATAATTCTCAAAACGTACAAGGTCGCCAACCTTTTACATATTTTCTGAACGGAAATTTACATTTAAGTTTTTATCATTGGAGTATTCCACTTTCTTTTAATTATACAAATCAAGGAGCTAATTTTAGATATGAATTACCTTTTCGGTTTAATCGATTGAGTCTGCACCCCAAATACAAATGGATACAATTGCATATCGGAGATGCTACTATGAATTTTTCTCCTTACACATATAATGGCTTGCCTTTTACGGGATTAGGCATAGTACTTACTCCTGAGCAGTTTCCGCTGAGAATTGGTGTTATGGGCGGTAGGTTACAAAAGGCGGTAGAGTACAATCCTGAGATTAGGGAATCAAAACCGTATTATGAGCGTTGGGGCTATGGTGTTGATTTACAATGGATAAAATCTGATTATGAGCTTCGAGGTATCGGATTTTATGCTAAAGATAAAGAGTATTCATTAAACACTTCGTTTCCTTCAGAAATAAATGTCAGACCAGAAGAAGGGCTTACTTATTCTCTTTCTGCGAAAGTAAAACCTTTGTCATTTCTTGATGTTTATGCGGAATATGCTGTAAGTAAGTTAATTACAGATGTTCGTTTGGAACCTCAATCAGTTTTAGCTTTTTCACGAAATTCCTCACAAATGTATGACGCTTTAAATGCAGGAATGAATTTCTTATTTTCTTTCGGCACGGTAGGGCTTCGTTATGAACGGATAGACCCAGAGTATAGAACTTTGGGGGCGTATTATTTTGTGAATGATATGCAGAATATTACGCTAAATTCTTCTTTAAATTTGTTCAAAAATCGGGTGAATTTAACTACAAGCATAGGCAAACAACGAGATAATTTGAATAGCCAAAAAATAATTCAATCCGACCAATGGGTAGGTTCGTTCAATGCAGCGATAAAAGTGGTAGAAAAATTAGATATTTCATTGAATTACAGTAATTTTACTTCTTTTACCAATAGAAGACTGAACCAATTTGATGATATTAATCAAAACCCATTGTATTTACAAAGACCTGAAGACTCATTGAACTATCGTCAGGTTTCTCAGAATTTATCAGCAATGATTCAATATCAAATAACAGAAAATCAGCAATTAGGGCTTAATTATACGGTTAATGATGTAGTGAATAAGGAAAATAACGTTACCCAAGCATCGGGTTCTTCAAGATTTCATAATGTGGGGATTACCTATTCAGTAAAATTTCCTAATGAAAAACTTACCATTACACCGATATTTAATTTTACTAAAACAGAAATTTCACAGCAGCATAGCCATCTATTAGGACCTTCATTAAATATTAATAAATTATTTTTTAAAGACAAGCTAAATGCTTCATTAGGAAGTTCTTATAATTATGGAAAGCAACTCACAGCTCACAGCCAAAATGCAGTAGTTAGAGTAGCATTAAGTTATGTGCTATTGAAACGCCACCAATTCCAATTAAGTGCTGTACAAACTTTACAACGTACTGTTTCTGCGACAAATACACAACAGCGTGATGAGTTTATGTTGAATTTTGGGTATAATTATCATTTGGAAAAAATACCTTTAATCAATACGTTATTATGGAAAAGAAAAAAATCTGAAATTAAAGAACGAAACGAAAAATTGATTGTAGCTGAAAGTCTGCCAAGACGGCAAAAATCTAAAAAACAAGAAAATGCTTCGACTGAACAAACTCTCAGAACAAAGACAACTCCAGACCAAATTATTACTGAATTGACATCATTAAAATCTGACAATAAATATAAAGATTTGCAATATATGCCTTCTGTGCAGCAGCGATTGGATAGTATTATTCAGCATATTGCTTCGGTAGCAAATGCTGCAAAAGAACAAAGAAAACAAGTACATCTATACCAAAAAACTTTGGAAGAGGTTCATCAAAAAGAAAGAGAACTAACAAGTATCGTATTTAATGTACTTAATAAACTTTACAGAGAAGCAGAAACAGCCGATAGCCGATTAAAACAACGTGTGATTGATTCAAAACTTAATCTTGATAAAAAGGGAGATACCCACCAAGAAAAAGCATTGGATAATTCATTGGAAATGTATACGATTCATTATCATATGAAAAAAGATTTTTATGGGCTATCACTTTCGCAAATAGCAAATCCTGAGGGAGTTATAAAAGATTTTTTACACGATAAGAAAACGGATATGTATGCTGTTTTGGACAAAAAGAAAGCTACAAAAGAGCAAAAAATGACCGAAATACAATTATTAATAGTAGATTATTATTACAAAAAATATAAAGAACAAACACAATGAAAGCGTATAAACATCTGATTTACAATGTTATTTATAGCATGCTATTATTCCTTGTGATAGCCTTTGACGTGAATGCACAAGATACAGATGCAACCTCAAGTCAAGAGCAACAACAAGCAGCCTCTGTGTTCGCCAAAGGAAAATGGACTTCTTCTTTAACTTCTGAACAGCTTACAGAACTTCCTGTGGGGATTCGGGAAAATAAAAATAGTGTAGAATATGCTTTGTTAATGACCAAAGCTCGGTTTACGCCTCAGCACGCACTCATTGACCTATATGCTCGTATTACAGTACCCGATGCCAATTCATCAACAGGAAAAAGAGAATTGTATTTCGGAGCCAAGGAAGTGAAAATGTCGTATCAAGGACAGCTTTTTGGTGATGTAAAATTGATACTTTTAGGTTCGGTAGGAATTCAGTTTGGCGACAATTGGAGCTTACGTTTGCAAGGAGGTCATTTTGATAAAGAAACGGGCAATTCACAAGAAGGTAAAACGTTTGTAGTGGTGAATTGTGATGGAGTGAAAGAAATTTCATTACATGGCAAACTTCGTATTTCAGACCAAATAGTAGTTCCGTTAGATGCTAATGGCAAGGTGATTCCCAATGCGTTTGTAGAGACAGATGTTGTTGTAGGTTTAACAGATTGGAATGATTTATTGTTAGAAGTTAATCTTCCTGATTTTGCTATTGCTGAGCAAGTTAAAAACGCTGATAGAGGCTATTTTGGTTTTTCTGTGAACAATGCTGTTTTAGATATGAGCGATTCTCGAAATAGTAATCTTGTTTCTTTTCCAGAAGAATATGTAAAAGAAGGATATCTTTCAATGGGGCAGGAATTATGGCGAGGATTTTATATGCAAAATGTTCGTGTAATTCTTCCCGAGGAGTTTAAAACACGTTCCGACAAAAGGCTTATTGTATCTGCAGAGCATTTTATTTTAGATGAATATGGCGTTTCAGGCAAGTTTGCTGTGGAGAATGTATTTCCTTTGGAAGAAGGAACTACGGGAGGTGATGGAGGCTGGGCATATTCGTTAGATAAATTAGCTATTTCTTTGACAGCTTCACGTATTACAGGAGGAGCCTTACAAGGATTAATACGCTTACCTATACAGAAAGAGGCTTCTACATTGGCTTATACGGGCGAGATAAATAATGATGATTACTTGTTCCAAATACAAAGTATGGGTGATATTCGTTTTGATATTTGGAATGCTCAGGCTACACTTGATAAGTCTTCTTATATAGAAATGAAAGTGAAGGACAAAAAATTTCTTCCGAAAATGGTACTCAATGGCAAAATGAATATTTCAGGAGGAAAAGTCTCTACCGATAGCAAAGCTAAACCAGAAGAAAACAGTAAATCACTTCAGTTTAAAGATATTACTTTCCAAGGGCTAACGCTTCAGACACAAACGCCGCTTATTTCAGTAGATTATATGGGCTTTAAGGGCGAACAGCGTCTTGCTAATTTTCCTATAAGTATCAAAGAAGTTTCTTTTGGTTTTCAAGAAAAAAGAGCCGATTTGGCTTTTGGTGTTAGGGTAGGTTTGCAAGAAGAACGCTTTTCAGCAGAAGGAAGAGTGGTTATTAAAGCAGCTATGAAAGAAGACCAAGGGCATAGATATTGGGCTTATGAAGGCTTTGATGTGAGTCAGTTACAGCTGAAAAATGTAGATGTAGGAGTTGCGGTAGTTTCAGGAAGTTTGCAAATAATGAATAATGACCCTATTTACGGCGAAGGTTTTAAGGCTGATTTAGAAGCTAAAATAAATGCTTTGAATGCAAAAGTAGGAATGAATGCAGTTTTTGGGCATAAAGATTTCCGATATTGGGGTTTTGAAGGTAAAGTGGAGGGACTGAAAATACAGGCTTCTTTTATCCAAATTACGGGTTTTGTAGGAGGTGCATACTATCGTATGAAACCTGATTTTGCTCGTGAGGTGGCTTTGGATTCTGTTGCTAAAAGTCGAGCATGGAATCTCACGCCAGATAAGACCGTTGGCTTGGGACTCAAAGCTGGTATTTTGGGAGGAATTCTCAATGAAAACGCGGTGTCCATAATGGCTGTGTTTAATATGGAAACCAATGCAGGAGGAGGACTATCACGTGTAGGTTTTGAGGGAAGTGCTGTGGTGATGGCATCTTTCGATAAACTGATTCCAGGGGCAGAAAAATTAACAGAGTTACAAAAAAGCACTACTGATAAGTTATCAAAAATGGATTTTTCAGGAAAGATGAATGATAAAGTCAAAACTTTTTTAGATACATCACCTCCGTCTCAATCTGTTACTTCCAATTTTTTAGGAGAAGAATATTCTAAAAAATCGCCTATCAACGCATTTATGAATATGCACTATGATTTCAATGCTAAGTCATTTCATGCCAATATGGAAGTGTATGTCAATATAGCAGGAGGTCTGCTAAAAGGTGTAGGTAATAATGGTAAGGCAGGTTGGGCAGAAATTCACGTAAGTGATAAAGATAAATACATTCATATAGGAACTCCTAAAGATATGATTGGATTGAAAATCAACTTCTTAGGAATGGAGCTGACGAACAAAAGTTACTTTATGGCGGGGACTAAGGTATTGGATAGCCCACCCCCTCCACAGCGTGTAGCTAACATATTGGGAATGAAGTTAAATGATTTAAACTATATGAAGCATCTCAATACTTTCAGCACGGGGAGAGGTTTTGCTTTTGGGTCGCATTTTGATTTTAGTTCAGGAGATATGACAGCTGCGTTTTTGTATGCGAATTTTAATGTAGGCTTAGGAGCTGATTTGATGCTTCGAAATTACGAAAATGTAGAATGTAATGGGCGTTCAGGCGAAATAGGCATTAACGGATGGTACGCCAATGGGCAAGTGTATGTTTTTCTTGAAGGAGAATTAGGAATAAAAATAAAATTGTTTTTCGTAAGGAAAAAAATTCCAATTATAAAAGCAGGGGCAGCTGCTATTTTGCAAGGTTCAGGACCTAATCCTTATTGGATACGAGGATATCTCGGAGGCTATTACAATCTACTTGGAGGTATGGTAAAAGGAAGATTCCGATTTAAAATGGAATTTGGCGAAAAATGCGACCCTGTTTCTGAAGGTGTTTTAGACGGAATGAAGATAATCACAGATGTTTCACCAGGGGATAATCACAAAGAGGTAGATGTGTTTATAAAGCCTCAAGCTACTTTTGCATTGCAGGTAGGACAGCCAGTTACTATACCTGAAGAGGATGGCGAGCATACTTACAGAGTGCTTGTAGATAAATTTGAAGTTATTTCAGTCAAAGATAATACCGTTGTTGCAGGAAAAGAAGTGCCAGGAGCTACCGCTGATGTAGTAAACTTTGAGCCTTTTGAAACCCTTGCTCCAAATCAGCAATACAAGGTTCGAGTAACGGTAAGTTTTCAAGAATATAAATCGGGAAGCTATCAAACAGTAATGGTTAATGGAAAAAAAGCAGTAGAAGTAGAAGAAAGAACCTTCACCACAGGGTTAGCTCCTACCTATATTCCTGAACACAATATTGAATACGCATATCCCGTATTAAAACAACAAAATTTTTATAAACAACAAAGCCCAATAGGGTATATTCAGCTAAAACAAGGACAATCTTACCTATTTGAAAGTACGAATTGGAATACACAAGTACAGTTTGTTCCCGATGTAGGTGAGCCGATACATACAGATTTTAGCTATAATCAAGGTCAAAGAAGAGTTTCCTTTACGATACCTGATTTGCTTTTGCAGAAGAATTATACATTGCGTATAATCAGTAAGAGTAAACAAGCAAGTGCTTCTGTTACTAATCCAGTAGCAACACAGAAAACTCCTATAAAAGCAGTTGAAGGATATTATGATGATAAAGAGGAAGAAACTTCGTATACTTTCCGTAATAATAAAGCTCAAGCCCAAGCAAGTGATGGAGAAGCAGAACGCCTCAAATATGATTTTAGAACAAGTAAGTACACGACTTTTCAACAAAAAATACAAACCTTTAAGTTACGCCATACGTGGGATAAACCTAAAGGAAGTAGTGATGTGGTTTTTCTTCTGAATGAAATGAACGCAGATGAAGTTATGGACTTGATAGAAATCGAAGGTTCAGAATTTACACAGCATACACCTTTGCTTCAAGTGGAAGCGATGTTGGATGATTCTTATGCGGCATTTTTCAAAAAATATATATACGATGATAAACAGGCATTGGAAGTCGTTAAGAGCTATAATAGAAAAGACGAACATCGCGAAAGTATAGGTTTTCCTCCGAAAAAGTCAATCGCTTTACTTGAATCATATCCTTTGCGATTAAGAAACGGTAGCTACGACACGTATTTATTAACAGCGTTCCCGTATCGTTATAATACTTTATTATATTATAAACGCGATTGGAGTATTCTGGAAACACAATACGCTAATATGAGTTTAAAACAACGAACACCAAAAATGGAAGAGGTTATTAAAACACTATTTCCACCAGTTCCTATTGGAGAACAATTTAATGCAGTAATTCATTATATATTACCTGGGCAGAAGACGCCTAACCAGTCTGTTTTATATTATTATAAATTTCAATGATTTAATTGATTTATGTACAGAATAAACCATATCATAAAAGTAGCCGTTTTTGTATTTGCACTACCGATGTTCTCTCAGCAAGAACAAGCACAAATACAACTGAAAACCTATGTAGAAAAATCGCAAATAAAGTTACGTTGGGCTGTAAACGAACCTCTGGCGTGGCGTAAAGCTAACGAACGTACATTTGTGTTAGAACGTTACACTTTGATGCGAGAGGGGAAAATATTGGATATTCCTGAACAGAAAGTATTGGGCGAATTTCAAATTCCTCAAACAGCTCTCTGGGAAAAGAAAATAGAAGAAAATGATTATGCTGCCGTGATAGGACAGGCTTTATTTGGAGAAACTTTTGAAATGGATTTGTCCAAAAGTAACAATCCTATTGAAGGAATTTCCAATAAAAGTCAAGAGGTAGAACAGCGTTTTTCTTTTGCGTTAATGGCAGCCGATATGGATTTTGACATCGCTTGTTTTGTGGGTTGGGGATATACTGATACGAACATTCGTTCTAATGAGAAGTACTTGTACAAAATATTTCTTAAAGAAGACCCTACTAAGCCAATTCTTTCTATAACCGAAGGGATAAGCCTTGCCGATACATCACAAGTTACGCAATTGCCTGAACCGTTAGATTTTATGGTGTTTTTCAAGGATAAAGCAGCACTGCTTTCGTGGAATCACACACTTTTGCAAGATGTGTATAACACTTATTTTATAGAGCGTTCTGATGATGGAGGTAGTACATTTAAGCCAGTTTCTTCCTTGCCACTTTCAGCTCTTACTCAGTCAGAGAGACCTTCGCAGTACACGATGCACCAAGATTCGTTGCCTTATAATAATTACACGTACCATTATAGAATGCGTGGTAAAAATATTTTTGGCGAGTACGGTCCTTATTCGCAGGTACTTACAGGGCAGGGCAAAGAAGAACTCACCAATACTGCTCAGCTTGTTTTCTCAGATATTGCTCAAGACGAAACTGTGCTATTACGTTGGGAATATCCACAACACAAGGAGCATAATGTAAAACACTTTGAGTTGTTACACGCCCCTACAAATACACCCGAAGCCTTTAAAGTAATCCAATCCAATATAAAACCTTCACAGCGGAGTATCGTAACAAAAAGCATCACTCCTGCCAATTACTTTAAAATAAGAACTGTATCAATATCAGGTAACCAAACCGACTCGTTTTCCGTTCTGGTACAAGCCGATGATAGCACACCACCAAATCAGGTCGAAGAACTCAAAGGAGCGATTGACTCACTGGGTAGAGTACGTCTTTTTTGGAAGCAAAATAATGAGCTTGATTTGGAAGGATATCACATCTTCCGAAAAGAAAATGCTAATGAGGAAATGACACGCATTACTCCCCAAGCCATTACAAATAATTTTGCGACAGACACAATACAGCTTACCAATCTGAATAATAAAGTATGGTATTACGTTACAGCTACAGATTTGCGTAAGAATCAGTCGCAACCTTCTCGTGTTTTGGAGCTAACCAAACCAGATAAAATCATACCATTATCACCTATTTTTACACATCACACTACGGATAATTTAGGCAGAGTGGTATTGCAATGGCAACAAAGTTCCAGTGATGATGTAGAGAGCTATCATTTATACAGAGCTGAAAATGAGCAATGGAATGAAATTTTTAAAATCAAAGCAGGCAAAGCTACGTACGAATACAAAGATGATAAGGTAGAAGCAGGTAAGACGTACACCTATATGCTTAAAGCTCAGGATAAAAGTCGCTTGTGGTCGAACCCATCTCCTACGATACGTGTCAAAGCTCCTTCTTCAGCCAAGTTGGATAGGGGTATCCGTCAGCTTAAAGCACATCGAAGCAGTTCTGGAATTGCCTTACAATGGGAGGAAGCACACCCTAACATAGCTTATATAGATGTTTACAGAAAGATAAACGATGAGAAACCTACGCTTTGGCGAACTGTAAAGCAAGGAGTTACTCAGTTGCAGGATACAGCTTTGGATGCCACAACGGTAGAATACCAATTCAAAACCGTTACCATCGACAAAAAGGTACTCAAAATAGAAAAGATAATAGTAACACAACAAAACAACTAAAAATATGAAAAAAATAATACGACTACTCATTATTTTAATTAGTATGACTACTTTTCAGTCGGTACAGGGGCAGTATGTGAATCAAGAAAAAATATCACATTATAATAACTTTGTGTTATCTCCACATACAAATGAAGGATTGATGACTCATTATCAATATTGGGATAATATAAATGGGTATCTTAAGTTAAAAGAAGAATATTTAGCGGAGAATCATTACTATTTATCAGCTGTTATTTCCTCTATTTCTAACACAATGGGGATATATTCATATAAAGATGTTAGTTTTGTTGGATTATCAGGTTTAAGAAAAATATCTTTTTATTCACTTAATGATAAATATTTATTTATAGGAGAATTAAGACGCTATTCAGAGTTTTATATAAAAATAGATTTCATTGAAAACAATACGGGAGGGATAGATACTTGTTATACAACGTTGGACGGAGATTTCGAAAATGAACGTTACTTTAATAGCAGTTATAATAGAGAATTTCGTATTAAATACATCAATATTCCCATTCATATCCCATTAAAACCTGAGGAAAATAATACCTATTTACCAATTGAAGAAAAGATAAAGATTTATGGTAGGGTATTTTTAGCATCTCCGATAGAAATAAAAGATGACATTTACAATTATCAATATCGTTTTTCGGGAGAGCCTGAGACAGCTTGGAAGGATTTTAAGCGAGGCGGAGTTCAAGGCGGTACTAATTCTTTAGGAGAGTCAAGAGCTACGATAGAAATCTCCGCCAGTGATGTATTTGGTAGTATAGAAGAGGCTACTAAACATAT